>JAJRYB010000026.1 GCA_024275995.1 Planctomycetota bacterium
ACGATAACGCCGCTCTTTCGCCCGCGCTTGATCTCGATATTGAAATTCGTGCCGCGGAACGGGCGGGTGAATTTGACCTTCTTCCACTTGCCCGGAAGCAGCGGGCGGAGATGGAACCCCTCCAGAGTCCGCCGGAACCCCAGCAGGCGATCGATGCAATTCAAAAAATTCCACGCCACGGTTCCCGTTCGCCACGGATCGTCGGAGACGTGATGCTTCATGCGCATCGCAGTAGGACCGACGTATCCGTTCACCTGCGCGTAAGGTTCGCACTTTTCCTCGCCGGGCAGGATGCGCATCAGCGTCTCGAACGCCTTGTCGGCCCGGCCCGCTTCGAAGTCGGCCGCCACCTTGAAACCCGCGGCGTGGCAGTAGACGTTTCCGTTGGTGAAGAACCCCGCCGGCGTTCCGGTGAGCTGTCCGATTCCCGGATTATACTTTGTGAAGGGCGGCCAGTTGTGCACAGGCCCGACGGGCGTGTCCACGATCGGTTCGAGTTTTTCGGCGATCTTCGCGTACATTTTCGCGTCGATAACGCCGGAGAGCATCGCCCACGACTGCGGGTTGATGAAATACTTGCCCTCTTTCGCCTTGGACGTCCCGATCCGCAGACCGTCGTCGTTGATCGAGTATATGAAGTGGTCGCCGTCCCACCCGTGCTCGAGTATGTTCTTCTTCAACACTTCGAAGCGGCGTTTGCACAACCCCTCCGTCTTCGCATCGGATCGCCATGAGGCTATCTTCCCGACGAGCTTCAGCACGCGCGCCAGCGCGAAGCTCATCCAGACGCCCTGGCCGCGACCCTTGACGCCGACCTTGTCCATCAGGTCGTTCCAGTCGCCGGCGTGGACCAGGCTCAACCCGTCGGCGCCGCGATCGGACCAGAGGAACTCCATCGCGCGGATGTTGTGCTCCCAGATCGTTCCGGCGCCCTTGTCCGAGTAGGGCACCTTGCGATCGAGTATCGACAGGTCGCCGGTTTCGCAGAGGATCGTATCGGTGGCGTGGGAAATCCACGAGGGCGAATCGGCGTAGTGCTTGTCAGCCGCTGCGATGTCCATGCTCGCCACGCGGAACGCGCGCGGGCAGAAACCGTCGGACCGCTGGTTTCGCAGTGCCTTCTCGAGCATCTCCAGCGCCCGGACAGGATTGATAACGCTCATCCCGGCGGAGTCCTGGCAGGTGTCGCGATAACCCTTGAAGTAGAACCGCGCCCAGTCGGCCATCAGGTAGAGCTGATGTTTCAGCCAGACGCTGAAAAGGCGGTTGAAGTCGCCGTCGGGCGTTTCCAGCTTCAACCCGCCGAGACGTTTGACGTTCTGCCGCTTGACGGCGGCGAGTTCCGCGTCGATCTTTTCGGAGTTTTCGAACGCGCGCCTCATTCGGCGAGCTTCGGCGAGGTCCAGCACCGTTCCGAGCACGAAGTTGATGCGCCTTGAAGCGCCGGGGCGGAGCTTGAAGTTGTGCTGCATCGCCGCTACGAGATATTCCGCGCTGGCGACGCTGTTGCTCAGTCGGCCTTGCTCGATGCCCTGCGGGCGGGCATAGTTGCGGTACTTGCCCAGGAAAACATCTTTGCTCACGTCCCAGCGGTTGGGCTTGCGGTCGGAGTACATGAACCCGCGGTATTTCTCGTCCACCACGGTATGCGTCATGTTGCGGAAGAACAGGAACTTTTCCTTCGGCTCGTAGTTCGCGCTGAGTCCGCCGCAGTACCCGTAGGGCATGTTCACGCCGTCCAGCATTACGTTGGCTACGGTGAACAGCGAGATGTCCCTGCTGCGATTCGACTCGTTGGTTACGCGAAGCGTCCAGATTTCGCCGGGGTGCTTTCGCGGAACGAAAACGCGGAACTCGATGCGGATGCCGTTTTTCGACGTTCGCAGGACGGTGTAACCAAGCCCGTGTCGGCACTCGAACTTCTCGTGTTCCGTGAAACAGGGCAGGAAACCTGCGCTCCAGAATTCGCCCGTGGCGTTATCGCGAACGTAAATCCAGCGCGGATCCTCGCGCATGTCCTGCTTTCCGAAAAGATTGGTCACGACGCCCGCTTCGTTCTGGTAAAGGGAGCAGCCGTTCATGTTCTGGGACGCGCAGGAAAGGTATGTCGGGTTCCAGAAGAAGTTGAACCATTCGCGCGGAGTATGCGGCGTGTTGACGACGTACTCCAGCCCGTCGTCCGTGAAATGGCCGTACTTGCCCATTCGGCGATCTCCTCTGGGATGCCCGTGAGGTTTGGTCATTACCCGATCAAACGTTGCAAAAGACTGCTGCAAAGACACAACCATGCGTGAGAAAATCCGGACGTCAAAAGTCGCCCTCAGGCAACGATCTTCGTGACGCGCACCTGGATATATTTCTGGCGGTGTCCGGTCTTTCGACGGGACGCCTTGCGTCTGCGAAGATGGAATATATGGATCTTTTTGCCCTTGGCGGAGGGGTTCAGTATTTCCGCGACGACCTTTGCGCCTTTCACAAGCGGTGTTCCGACTTTTACTTTGTCTCCGTCGCTCGTAAGCAGCACGCGATCGAACTCGATTTGTTCGGCGCCTTGGTCCATCTCTCGCAGGTCCACGTTCAGAACGTCGCCTTCGCTGACACGGAACTGCAGGCCGCTATCCTCAATCACTGCGTACACGTCGTAACTCCTTGGTTCGGGTGGAAACGCGGCATTATGCCCATCTTCACCGATCCTGTCAAGGTATCATTCAAGGCATTTATCGCCAAGATTGTTCATAAAGGCAGCCGCTGCCACGGCCCCGTTGTAAAGTTGTGACAGGTCGAACTTTTCGTTCGGGGAGTGCAGGTTGTCGTCCGGGAGCCCGAAGCCCATCAGCACCGCGTCCAGTCCCAGCAATCGCTGGATGAGTTCGGTGACCGGAACCGACGCGCCGCATCGGATCATCACGGGTTCTTTTCCGAACGCTTCCAGTACTGCGTTTCGCCCCGCCCGCATCGGTTTTCCGGCTGTATCCAGTAATACAGGGCGAGCGGCTGCGTGCCGGTGCGTCCGGACCCTCACGCCGGAGGGCGTGGTGTCCTGCACGAACTTCTCGAAGGCGTCGTTGATTTTTTCCGGGTCCTGGTCGGGCACCAGTCGCATTGAAATTTTCACGCTCGCCGACGACGGGATAATCGTCTTGGCGCCCTTGCCGGTGTATCCGCCGACGATCCCGTTGCAGTCCAGCGTCGGACGCGCCCATTGCCGCTCCAGCACCGGCAGGCCCCGCTCGCCGCCATGGAGTTCTTCAAGGCCGATCGATTCGGCGTATTGCGATTCGTCGAAGGGCAGTGCGTCCCATGCCTTCCGCTCGTCGGGGGCAAGTTCGAGCACGTCGTCGTAGAATCCCGGTATTGCGACCCGTCCGCGTTCGTCGTGCATCGCGGCGATGAGTTTCGCCAGGGCGTTTATGGGATTCGTCGGACCCCCGCCGTGAAGTCCGCTGTGGATATCCGCCGACGGCCCGTGCACGTCCACCTGGAAATAGCTGAGCCCTCGCAGGGAATACGTAATGCTCGGAACGTCCTTCGCGAAGAACGCCGAATCGCTGATGACGGCGAAGTCCGCCGAGAGCCTTTCCCTGTACCGCTCGACGAACTCTTCGAGGTTGGGTGAGCCGATCTCCTCCTCGCCTTCCACGAACACCTTGAGGTTCAGCGGAACGCCTCCGCCCGCCTTGACCCACGCCTCGATCGCCATCAGGTGGGTGAATAGCTGCCCCTTGTCGTCGTTGGCGCCGCGCGCGTAAAGCCTGCCGTCGCGCACCTGCGGATCGAACGGGTCCGTCCGCCAAAGCTCCAGCGGATCGGCCGGTTGAACGTCGTAATGCCCGTAGATCAGCAGCGTCGGGGCGTCCGCGCTTACCTCCAGCGACGCCAGCACGTTGGGCTTTCCTTTCGTCGGGAGGATTTCCACATCCAGGCCGAGGCCTTTCAGGTGCTCGGCGAGCCACGTCGCAGCCTCCATGCAGCGGTCCGGCTCGGACGTGTCATTCGCAATCGAAGGTATGCGGACCAGCTCGATAAGCTTCTCGAGATGTTTTTCGCGGTGTGAGTCCAGGTATTCCCTGACTTTTTCGGGCAGCATGAGTGTTCCTTTGTCTTTAGAGATCATCTCGAAACAGCTTTCATCGCAGAGATCGCTGAGGACGCAGAGAAAACAAGAGAATATGGTTTCTGAAAAGCACTCTCTCTGCGGTGAGTCCTGAGGTAGTTTCTTATCTGGTCGTTGTTACTTTTTCCAGAACCGCCACCGGCGTTTTCGCGCATCGCGAGCGTCCCTGCGGACGTTCTCTGCCATCGTATTCAGCGACGGGAGCCTTCCCTGCATGTCGCGCAGCGCCTGGCGCGAAAACTTCGCCGGGTGCTCCCTGAACGTCTCTGCCGTTTCTTCGGAAAAAAACGCGCTGCGGGGCGGCAGGTCGTTCTCGTCATCGTCGTCGTAAAATTTCAGCGCTTCGGCGAGGCACAGGGCGGCCTGGAAACCCGTCCTGCGCGCCTCGACCTTCGATTCAGCCCGATCGGACAGCTCTATCAGCAGGGCGAAAAGGCTTCGCCACTGGCCAAGGTCGATAATCCGGCTGGGCTCCCGTCCGGGGTTTATGCACTCCGATTCCGGTCCTCTTTGCGGTATTTCATATTCGATGGTGAACGCGAAGGTCCGCTCCAGGCCACACCTGCTGCAATGGGCGGCGAAGTCGACGCGGGACGGTTCGGTTCGAGACCGATCGATCTTGTCGATCTCCCAGTGTCCACGATCGCACTGCGGGCACGGCGTGACCTTCAGGTGATACCGTCCCTCGTTGAGTGTGTGTGCTTTTAGCCTGGACATTTCACAAGCTTTTCCGCGTCGACGGGTGCTTTTTCGTCCCGGCTGCGTCCGATTTCACTCTTTTTCCTCGGAATATCAACGAATATACCTTCGTCATAATCGCTCATCGTCCTTGCCGGAACAAAAAATCACCGCGCCGATTCTTCCAGCGCGTCAACTCAATTCGATTGCGGAACTCGCATGACCATCTGTTGAATTGGATGTTCGGGCAACTCGCGAAAAACCTTGTGAAATATCCGGGCCAGCGGTCTGTCCATAATCAAGGCGTCGGCGGTCCGCCAGGGGGCGGTGTGGGCGTCGGCGTGGGCGTTGGCGTCGGTGTGATCTCCGGCGTCGGCGTGGTTTGCGGACCTGTCGGTGTTGGAGTTTCCTCACCGGCGCCGGCGTATTGCCGGGAGATCTTCCGCTGGTCCTCCGCGAGTGCCGGATCGATCGTAACCGTCATTACGTGCGCCGGACCGTCCAGATCCGGATCGTAGGCGTCACCGTTTTCGGGACTGGTGTCTCCCTTTTCGCATCCCGTCGTTATCGTCAGAAAACACACCACCCAGAGCAACGCCCAGTACTTCATCTCAGGCTCCTTCAAGGCCGTTCTTTCCTTCTTCGCGTTCGACTCGCATCGTCGAAGCTTACTCATTATCCCCCGGCTCGCCGCGAAAATCCATTACTTCTCCGGGCTGCGCAGCCCCAGCACCGCCAGCGCGTCGCGCTGGACGATGGACCGCAGCGATTCTCTCGGCACGGAAGGGAGATTCGTGCCGTGAGTCATTTCGTTCAGGCGGAAGAGAGCTTCGGCGGCCTGGCAGCTCTCGCCGAACGGGAAATCGCTGGCGAACAGGAGCTTGTCGATCACGCCGTTCTCCTGCGCCGCGACGATCGCCCCGTATCCCCGCTGCGGTCGGCGAAGCAGCCCGGAGATGTCCGCGAAAACACGCTCGTGCTTGCCGATCAGCGCAAGGGTTTCGTCGATCCACGGATACCCCAGTGACGAAATCACGATCGTAAGGTTCGGCAGCTGCCTCGCCACATCGTCCAGAAGCGACGGGCGGGCGTATTCCATCACCGCCTGCGGACGGAAATGCAGCCCCTGCTGAAAAAACACCGGCGCGCCCTGGTGAGCGGCGAATTCGTAAAGCTTCATTGCCTCCGGATCGGACGGAGAAAAGTTCTGCGCCGCCGGGCTTACGGTCAGTCCGCCGAACGCGTCCTGCGCGAGCAGCGCAGCCGCCGTGGCCAACTCGTCTTCCTGCGTCGGGTCGATCGCGGCGATTCCGATCATCCTGTCGCTGTTTTTCGATACGTATCGGGCGATGAGTTCGTTCGGCACGTCGGCGCCCAGGTGACGGCTGCGCAGGCCCAGCACCAGCGTGCAGTCGGCGCATTTGGCGGCGCGGGCGTGTTCCTCCGCGCCGGCAGGGACGTCCGCGTCTCCGCACTGGCGGCGAAGATACTCCGCCGAACCCTTGCCCAACTCGCGACGGTCGGACCAGATGTGTGTATGGCAGTCGACAATCATTGCTGCTGTTTAGAGTTCCTAACAGAATGCCGCGTGAGCCGCGTTGCGGCGAGAATCGGATGTATGCGAGGAAGAACGACGACGCCATACCTCGTTACGGTATCGCGAGGAGTTCTGACGACGCA
This sequence comes from Planctomycetota bacterium, assembly GCA_024275995.1. Lineage (GTDB taxonomy): Bacteria > Planctomycetota > Phycisphaerae > SM23-33 > SM23-33 > JAJRYB01. The sequence continues at coordinate 6,473 of JAJRYB010000026.1, forward strand.
GACGCCGATTCTCGCCGCAATCGGTCGGGACGCGGGTCTTTTTCCCGCATCCTGCGTCGCTCGTCATCAATGATGCGGAAGGCATCGTATCCTCCTCGCTCCTTGCCTGCGAACAAAATCCATCGCGTCGCGGCCACGGGACGTTCTGTTAGGGACTCTCAGCTTCGTCGTCCATTTCGCCAGCGGCCGAGAGCGCTGCGTCTTCGCCCTTTGCGAGTAGCTGGATTTTTCGCTCGGCCTTGTCGAGAATCGTCCTGCACTGCCCGATGAGCTTGATCCCCTCGGCGTACCGCTCGATCGATTCCTCCAGGGAGACCTTGCCCTGCTCGATCTGCGAGACGATCTCTTCCAACTTCTCCAACGCCTGCTCGAATGTCAATTTCGCCTTTGCCATTTCGTGTCCTCAGTTTAGTCGAATAAAGTCGGCGCGGTTTTTTTTTGTTTTGATTTCATTCCACCGGTGGACTTTTTGCGTCTCGCCGGGGTGGATTCTTCTGTAACGACGCTCGTGAAAGTACCGTCGGCTACCTGGGTTTCCATGCGTTCGCCCTTGCGTGCATGTCGCACCGATCGTATCACGGCGCCGTGTTCGCCGCGCGTTACGCTGTAGCCGCGTTTGAGCACGCTGCGGTAGCTCATTGCCTCCAGTTGGCGGGTGGCGGCTGAGACCTGCTGCCGGGCGAGTTTCAGGCCGTTTCGCGGATGGACTGCTGCGAGCCTGTGGAGCATGGCTGCCAGTTTATCGCCGGCGTTCTTGTTGCGTGCGCCCAGCGTCCAGCGCAGTCGTCCGTAAGATTCCGCCAGCCGCGAGCGGGCACGCTCGAGAAGTCGCGCCGGATGCAGGCTCGCCAATCGGCGGGAATCCGGTTCCAGCCGGCTGCGCGCACGCGACAGCGCCCCGTGCTGCGCCGCACGGAGGCGGTGAGACAGCTCGTCGATCCGCTGGGAAAAGCTGCGAACCCCCGCCGAAGGATCGCGGAACACGACGGATCGCTGCACGGCGTCCAGCGACGCCCGCGCGGTCTCCAGAGCGTTGCGGACGTTTCGATCGATCCGCCCGAGCGACTGGAGCAATTGCCGGAGGATGTCCTTCCGGTCGGGAACGGCAAGGGCGGCGGCGGCAGTGGGGGTCGCAGCCCGCGCGTCGGCTACCATGTCGCAGATCGTCACGTCGGTTTCGTGACCGACGCCGGAAATGATCGGCGTCCTGGCGGCGAAAATCGCGCGGGCGAGGATTTCCTCGTTGAACGGCCAGAGGTCCTCCAGGTTTCCGCCTCCCCGCGCGACGATTATCGTGTCGATTCCAAGAGGCCCCGCAGCCTCGTCCAGCAGTCCGACGGCGTCGGCGATTTCCCCGGCGGCGCGATCGCCCTGGACCGCTACGGGCAGGAGGAACGTCTTGACGCCGCACCAGCGGCGCGCCAGGGTGCGGCGGATGTCGCGGATGACTGCCCCGGTGGCACTGGTGATCACGCCGATGGCTCGCGGAAATCGCGGGATCGGCTTTTTTACCGATGGGTCGAACAGGCCCTCGCCCTGGAGTTTCTCGCGAAGCTGACGAAATGCGAGTTCCAGTGCGCCGGCGCCCTGCGGCGAAAGGCTCTGCACGTAGAATTGCAGTTGCCCGCGAATTTCGTAGACGTCCACGCGACCCCTGGCGACGACTTCCATACCGTCCTGCGGCGTGAACTTCAGTTTCCCCGCAGCCGAGCGGAACATAGCCGCGTCGATAGCGGCATCGGCGTCCTTCAGTCGGAAATACATGTGCCCCGACGAGTGCAGCTTGAAGTTGCTGATCTGTCCGAGAACGTAAATACTCCCCGGCATCGCCGCGGCGAGCGTGCCTTTCACCTGGCGGAGCAGTTGTGATATCGAAAGGGGCGCGTTCTTTCTGCCGTCACCGCCGTCCTCGCTGCCGACGTCCGGACTTCGCCTTGGCCCGCGAGCTTTGGAAGGGTCGAAGAATGTGCTCCACGAATCGTTCATCTCACGCGGAATTGTAAACGGCGGCGCACGCGATTGCACGCCGGGTATGGGAACTGAAAGCTGATTAAAAATCGAGTGAAAGCGGCTCGTTGAATTGCACAGCCACGCCGCAGCCGGATTTTCCGGAGGATTCTGTGCGCAGCACATTTCCCCGCCCGCTGATTCGCCCCTCGCATACGGAGTATCCTTCGCCGGGCGGGACGGCCAGTTCGAAAGTTATCTCGTCCCCGTTTCCGAACGTCTCGTCGCCGGTCAGGTGGAAATACAACCCGCCCGCCGACACGTCGCATGTCCAGAGTGGACGGGTCTGTCGAGGGGGCGTTTCGTCGTCGGCGACGCGCATCGCCAGCCGTAAACTCGCCCGATGATATCGACGACGCTCATGTTGGCCCATGATATTGTTCCCCTTATATCACGGAGTTGGGCAAAGACGGCGCCGCTGTCCCCGGGCATCACGCACAGGGTATTACGCGTACGATATTCCCGCCTCGTCGCACGTTTTTTTCAGCGCGTTCACAGCGGAGGCGAACAAATCCGGCCCGGTGAACCCTGCGAACTGCTCAGCCGCCTGCAAATGCGGTTCGAGCGTCATTACGCCGGAGTATCCCTTGCCTGCGAGTTCTTTGAAGATCAGGTCGAATTGCCCCTCGCCTTGCCCTGCCGGCACGCATGCCGGCTCGCCGGAGACCTTGTCCTTGATGTGGAAGTAATCGGTCAGCTCGTCCAGGCCTTCCTTCCAGCAATCGTCGTACGGTCGAAAGCCCTCCTCGACGAAGTTGGCTGGATCGAAAATGCCCTTGAGATTGTCGGACTTGATCGTCGCGAAAATGTCCTTCACACCTTCCGGGCCCGCGCCGTAGATTTCCTTTTCGTTCTCGTGCAGCAGTATGCAGCCGGCCGCTTCGGCGAGGCGGACCATCGCGTCCATGCGCTCCATTACTTCACTGCGCTGGTCGCGGATTTCCTTGCCGTCGGAGGCGTAGAAGCTGAAGATGCGGATGTTGTCGGTCCCGAACGCCTTGGCGAGTTCGCAGCAATGCCTGAGCAACTCGATGTGTTCGTCGAAATCGTCGCTGATCTTGATTTTCCCGATGGGCGAACCGATGCACGGGACGGTGAACCCGCGATCGTCCATCCGCTTTTTATATTCGCGCGCCTGGGTCAGCGTCATTCGCGAGACGCCCACACCGTCGATTCCGCGCACGTCGATGCATTTGATCCCGTGAGATTCGCAGGTGTCCATCTGGAGCTTGAGGTCGGGGCCTATTTCGTCGGCGAATGCGCTGATCCTGATCATGATTTTTCCTGGATTTCAAGGCGGGCCCGAAGCCCGCCTGGATTGGCTTGCACGTAACCGTTTATGCGGGGGTTATCGCATTACCCATGTTTTGCTGATGAGGGTGGCGAGAATTCGGAACCGTGCCGTTACGTCGCCGGGAAGGTTGTAGTGAAGCCGAAGCGTTTTGTTCAGCACGGCCTTGTTCTTCTTGACGGTTTTCTTTCTGCCGGTTTTCAGGTCCGTAACGACCAGGCTGATCGGAACGGGCAGGGTAACTTCGGCGGTCTCTCCGCTCAGTCCCCCGACGAAAATGTCGATGGCTGCCGCGTTCGCGTCGATGTCACGCCAGATCGCCACGCCGTCGCGCGCCAGTCCTGCGCCCTGAAGAAGCTTGCCGGTCATGGCCATCTTGTCCCGCAGAAGGTCGTTTCCGAAAGTCTTCTTGATCTTCTCGAACACCGCCCCTGGAACGCCGCGCCCGGCGCGTATGAGCTGCCCGGTGTCCGTGTAGAGCACGAAGTCCGGAACGAACACCTGGTCCCTGCCGGTGCGGTTCGTGATGGTGTACCGAAGGAACCAGAACGTCTCGGGACGGCTCTTTCCGGGCGCCTGCACGCGGATGGGTTGAGGTGGACCCGGAATCCGGATCTCCAACTGCCACGTGAAGGGCACGTCGGATGGTTTCGGGGCACTCTGGGCGAGACCCGCGAAGCAGACCAATACTACGGTTGTTATGACCGCCGCCTTGCTCGGTTTCACTGCATTACTCCTGTCAAGGGATACGCCTGCCGTGCATATCGTCGGCAAAATCGACCTCGGAAGGTTAAGCGTTCGTTCGTTTCGGGTCAATGATATTTGTCGGGTCATTTGAGATTTGAAATTTCAGATTTGAGATTTCAGACCTGTCTGTCGGCAGGCGGGTTTGAGATTTGCCTGTCCTCCATAGCCCCTCGAAGCCTTAGAGAACCAGGGCGACGGAGGCGATTCAGCGTTTCGCCGGAATCGCTTGCGATTCCCGCACCCCGGCGTAGTATGTTCCGCTATGGACTGCGAGGCGATAATCGAACTGGTGCCGCGACGGTCACGGCGAGAGGCAATTCGCTTCGTTGCCGGCGGATACCGGCGGGACACGGTAACCGACGTCCGCGCCGATGTGCTGGCCGGCGTGGTGAAATCGCAGGGAAGCTCCTGCCGTCTCTGGTGGTCGCGCCGCGGAAGGAAATGCCTGGCCGCCGCGATGATCTCCGAAAACCCCGGGCGCACGGCGCTGCTCTTGCAAAGCCCACACGACGCCCGCGGCGTGGACGAAACCGCGCTTGTCGAACTTCTTCGCGCTGCCTGCACGGCGTCGCTGGAGGCGAATATCGCTTTCGTGCAGGCGATGGTGGACCCGGAAAACCCAGCCGAGACGGACGTGCTTGTCCGTGCCGGTTTCGAGAAGCTCGCGGAGCTTCTGTTCATGAGGCTGGACCTTTCGTCGCGCGTGGCGCCGGATAGCGCCGCGAAAAATCCCGCTCTTGCGTGGCGCAACTACGGGCAGTTCGACGAGGCGGAGCTGGGTCGCGTAATCGAATCGACATATGTGGATTCGTGCGATTGTCCGCGGCTCTGCTCTCTTCGCGACATCGCAGAGGTGATAGCGGGGCACAAGTCCGGCGGCCTGGCAAGGCCGGATGCGTGGTGGATCGTGGACGTCGACGGCGTCGCGGCAGGGTGCATTCTCGTCAACGATTACGCCCAGTCGCTCTCCGGCGACGTGGCGTATCTCGGCGTGGTTCCAGCCAGTCGCGGGATGGGACTGTCGCGCGAAATGCTTCGCCGTTCCGCGGAAAAGGCCCGTAAACGCGGGCTGAAGTCGCTGACGCTCGCGGTCGATGCGGACAACCTGTTCGCCCGGAGGGTCTACGATTCCGAGGGCTTCGAGGAGCTTCACAGGCGCCTTGCATACGTGTTTTCGAGAGGCGACTGACACGCAAAATTCCGCGTGTTCAGGCAAATTGTGAACAACGTGTGGAAAGAAGTTTTTTTTCGACGACAAGCGTCCGCTACCGAAGGTCTTGGACGGTTGTGGATAACTTAGTCGCCTGTTTTACGTTGACGGTAGTTGGCGGGACCTTTACATTCCGTGTCGCTTCACTGTTCAGTTCCGGTTGTGGGTAAACGAAACAAGTCGCAACGGGTTTCAATGTCGCACGAGGGATTCAGTCGATGAATCAGGTATCTGAAACTGCGTCCGCCAAAGAGGACCCCGCCAGGCGAATACTCGCCTTTCTGCAGGAGAGGATCGGCCCGCAGAAATTCAACGCGTGGTTCCGGCACGGTACGCAGGTCAGCATAGAGAACGGGCACGTCAAGGTCTCGGTGCCTAACTCGTTCGTCGCGAACTGGATCGAGAGCCATTACTGCGCACTGATCGCCTCGACGGCTCAAGAGGCGACCGGCCGGTCCAGGCCGATTATGGTGATGATCGATCCCGCGCTGAGCGGTGAGGTGCGCAAACGCCAGCTCGACGTGCAGGCGGACCTCGTAGCCAAGAGCACCTCGGGGCGCGCCAGGCCTCGACGACCGATCGCCGTGCCCGCGCTTCGACACAACCTGGACGATTTCGTCGTGGGAGACAACAATCGCCTGGCGTACTCGGCGGCGATGATGGCGGCAGGGGGCTCCAGGGCGCCCTTCAACCCGTTGTTCATTCACGGAGCGTGCGGCGTCGGAAAGACGCACCTTCTCCAGGGCGTCTGCTCGGCGGTGTCCCGACAATCAGGCCGGCACGTCGCGTGGCGGTACGTTACGGCTGAGCAGTTCACCAACGAGTATATCCAGGCCGTCCGCAAAAAGGCGTACGCGGAGTTTCGCGCCCGTTATCGCAGGCTTGACCTGCTGGCGATCGACGACGTTCATTTCCTGGCTGCGAAAAAAGCGACGCAGGACGAGTTCCTTCACACGTTCGATGCAATCGAAACGGCGGGCAAGCAGGTAGTGATGGCGTCGGACGCCCATCCCCGGCTCGTCGGTGAACTGAACGAGCAGCTTGTCAGCCGGTTCATCGCCGGGATGGTCGTCAAGATCGATCCGCCGAACCGCGCCACCCGAATGGAAATTCTTCGCCGTCGCGCCGCCAGGATGCGCCTGACGGTTCCCGACGATGTGCTGGATTACATAGCCGCCCACGTTCGCGGGTCGGTTCGCGAGCTGGAAGGGGCGCTGGTAAAACTGACGGCGCTGGCGGCGCTGGAGAGTGGACCGATCACGCTCGATATGGCGATGCGAACGCTGGCGGATCATCTCGCGCGCACGGACAGCGTTATCACGCTGGGCGATATCGAGGCGATCACGGCTGTGTTCTTCGGGATCACGCCGGCGGACATCCACTCGACCCGCCGCACCAAGACCGTCTCCCTGGCGCGAATGGTGGCGATGTTCCTGGGACGCCGGCACACGCGGATGAGCTTCCCGGAGATCGGACGGTTCATGGGTAAAAACCACTCGTCGGTCGTGCTGGCGGTGCAGCGAATGGAAAAACTTCTTTCCGGGAACGGGCAGGCGAAGTGGATGACGCCCATGGGAGTCAAGTCCATGCCCGCGGGAAAAATCATCGAGCTGTTGACCGAACAGCTAGCCTAGGCCGCCCTAAGGGGCGGAATGACGAAATCCGAATGTCGAAACTCGAAACAAATACGAAACCTGCCTGCCGGCCAGGCAGGTTCGAATCAGCAAAACCTAAAACAACAACGGACGGGATGTTGGCGTTTGTGTTTTGAAAATTAGGATTTTGAACATTCGATATTGTTCGATATTGTTTCGAATTTCGTGCTTCGGATTTTAAGTAGAAAAGAGGATTTTCGATGCTATCTTGCGTTGCAGTACTAGAATGAATTAATCCGGAATGAATGGGCGCGAGTCCACTCCCCGCCGGACGGTGCCGGCAGGGTCTGAGTCTCACGGACGAGAGCGTCCGCGGGTCCGAGGCAACTCCGGGCCCGGGACGTTTTTTTTATGCTCCCTTCCAGCGCAATGCTCGCAGGATTGGCGTTTTCACAGGTCCGAGGCAACTCCGGGCCCGGGACGTTTTTTTTATGCGCATTGCCGGAGACGTTCGGCACGTCGCGTTTTTCCTCCCCGCAGGCTTGTCTCCCCAAAGGCTGAACTCTGCGTGTGATAAGAAGCCCGAATCGCAGCCTTAAGCATTTCTAATACACTTTGGGTTAGATATTTGCAAAAGTAATGGTATGCTGTCCGGGTTCGCTGATCAGGTTACACCAATTCTTTTGATCGCGCGTGTTTTTGTGGAGCAGGTACTGAAACCCCAGGAAAGGGAGCCCCGAAATGAATCTTCAGCAACCCAATGCGAATGAGGCTACACAAACCGCCAATCGATCCCGAAGCGTTTCTCCGGTATCGGGCATCTGTACGCGCTGTATCGACGGTTGTCGCGGAAACTGCGAGATTTTCCGGTCGTCTTTTCGCGGCAGGGAGGTTTTGTACCCCGGACCGTTCGGAGCGCTGACCGCCGGGGCGGACAAGGAGTACCCGATTGACTATTCGCACCTGAATATCGCCGGCTACGCCTTGGGCGCAAAGGGTCTGCCCGGCGGGAAGGAAGGCGACCCGGACAACACGCTCTTTCCCATGGTCGATACCCAGAGCGCCTACGGCGCGACGGACGAGAAGGTGAAACTTCGCCTTCCGGTTTTCACCGGCGCGCTGGGTTCGACGGACATAGCCAGGAACAACTGGGAGCATTTCGCTTCCGGCGCCGCGATCGCCGGTATCACGCTGATCTGCGGCGAGAACGTCTGCGGGATCGACCCGGACCTGAAACTCGACGGGGCCGGAAAGGTCATCGACTCGCCGGACATGAAACGCCGCGTCGAGCAGTATCGCCGGTACCACGAAGGTTACGGCGACATGATCGTGCAGATGAACGTGGAGGACACGCGGCTGGGCGTGGCGGAGTACGTCGTCGGGACACTCGGCGTCGAGTGCGTCGAGTTGAAGTGGGGCCAGGGCGCCAAATGCATCGGCGGCGAGATACAGGTGCACGATCTGGACAGGGCGTTGGAGTTGCAGAATCGCGGCTACCTTATAACGCCCGATCCGTCGCATCATGATTTCCAGGTGGCGTTCAAGGACGGCGCGCTGAAGCACTTCGAGCGGCATTCCCGCCTTGGGTTCGTGGACCGGGAAGCGTTCATGAGCGAAGTAGAGCGCCTCCGCAAGCTCGGCGCCAAGCGAGTAACGCTCAAGACGGGCGCTTACCCGATGCGCGAACTGGCGATGGCGATCAAGTGGGCTTCCGACGCGAAGCTGGACCTGCTGACCATCGACGGGGCGCCGGGCGGAACGGGAATGAGTCCCTGGCGAATGATGGAAGAGTGGGGCGTTCCGACCTTCTACCTCCAGTGCATGACTTACGAGCTTTGCCGGATGCTTGACGAGAAGGGCAAGTTCGTGCCCGACCTCGCCATGGCCGGCGGATTCAGCACGGAGGACCACGTTTTCAAGGTCCTGGCGATGGGTTCGCCGTTCTTCAAGGCCGTCTGCATGGGACGGGCGCTCATGATCCCCGGAATGGTCGGCAAGAACATCGGAATCTGGCTGAAGGAAAACGACCTGCCCAAGACGGTCAGCCAGTTTGGGACGACGAAGGAAGAAATCTTCATCGGTTACGAAACGCTCGTCGACAAGTACGGGCGCGACGAGGTCGAGAAGATGCCTTTCGGCGCCGTGGCGATGCATTGCTTCTGCGACAAGCTTCGCACGGGGCTTCAGCAGCTCATGGCCGGGAGCAGAAACTTCAACATCGCCTCCATCACCCGCAGCGATCTGATGGCGCTGACCGAAGATGCTGCGAAAATCTCCGGTATTCCCTACGTGATGGACGCCTATCGCGACGAGGCCATGAAGATCATGGAGAGTTAGGAATCATCGCGCGGGCCTGCGGAACTTATGCGTGCAAAGGTTCTTGCGGGTGCGGTATAATCAGGTGCGGGACGTGTACTTTATCGCGGCGGGTATGAAGCCCGCCGCGATTTACATGGTGTCCTCTCAAGGAGACGTTCGTGTACGCGGTGACTGAAATTCAGACCTTTGCCCCGGATGTTTATCGCCTCGTGGTCCAGGCGCCGCGCGTCGCGAAAGCGCGGAAGCCAGGCCAGTTCGTTATCGTCCGGGCCGGGGAAAATTCCGAACGCATTCCGCTTACCATCGCCGATGCCGACCGCGATGCCGGAACGATCACGCTGATCGTCCAGGCGGTGGGTTCGGGAACGAAGGAGATCGTCGCGGCCGCCTCGCGAGGCGGCATTCGCGACGTCGCCGGTCCGCTGGGCATGCCCACGGAGATCGAAAAATACGGAAAGGTCGTCTGCGTGGGCGGTGGCGTCGGAACTGCCGTGCTGTTCCCGCTGGCGAAAGGGCTAGCCGAGGCAGGCAACGACGTCCTCACCATCATCGGCGGACGAAGCGAGCCGTTCATTATCCTTCGCGACGAGCTGGCTGCCTTTTCCAGCGAAGTGCTCGTCACCACGGAAGACGGTTCGCTCGGCGAGAAGGGTTTTGTTACGAAAGTGCTCGGCGAAATACTGGAAGACCCCGCCCGTCGCCCGGACGCCGTCTACGCCGTCGGGCCGGTGCCGATGATGTCCGCCGTCGCGGAGCAGACCCGCCCGTACGGGGTCAAGACGATCGTCAGCCTCAACCCGATCATGGTGGACGGTACGGGAATGTGCGGGGGCTGTCGCGTTACCATCGGCGGCGAGACACGATTCGCCTGCGTAGACGGGCCGGAGTTCGACGGCCACCAGGTGGACTTCCGGGAACT
>JAJRYB010000027.1 GCA_024275995.1 Planctomycetota bacterium
GAGTTGTGCTCGACGGCGTTGGCGCCGGGCGTGGCGATTCCGCACCCGCGCCACCCGCTGCCCTACGATATCGCGCGGAGTTTCGCCGTAGTCGGCCTGACACCCAGCGGCGTGCCCTACGGTGCCGAAGACGGAACGCTTACACGCCTGTTTTTCCTCATCTGCTGCAAGGACGATCGAACCCACCTGCACGTGCTTGCCAGGCTCGGTCGAATGCTCCAGGAACAATCGTCGATCGACGAGCTTATCGCGTCCCGGTCGTCCGGCGAACTCATGGAGAGACTTGAACGCATCGAGAATTCCGTTGAACACCACGAGGAGCAGTAGCGATTACGAGAGGTGCCGATAGAGTGCCCGAGCGTCGTTCCTACGATTTTTTCGACGAGCAGTTGCAGTCGCGTCTGGAGAGGTTGCACCTTCTCGCGAAGCGTTCCGCAGCGCATCGGCGAAGCGGCGCCCGGCGATCGCGCCGAATAGGCGACGGCTTGGAGTTCGCCGATCATCGCGGATACGCGCCGGGAGACGATATCCGCTTTATCGACTGGGCGTACTACGCGCGCATGGAAAAGCTGCTGCTGCGATTGGTCCACGAGCATAGCGAATCGGAGGTACTGATCCTCGTAGACAGCTCGGCATCGATGGGCGCCGGCGCCGCGAAGTTCAATTACTGCCGTCGCGCCGCGGCGGCGCTGGCGTACGTGGCGATGGGAAGCCTCGAACGGGTCTCGCTGCGCGCGTTCAGTTCGCAGCCGGGCCGCTCCGTGCGCGCCGGAAGACGGCGCGAGGAAATATTCGACGTACTGGAGTTCCTCGACGCCCTGACGTCAGGCGGAAAAACCGACCTGCGCGCCTGCGCCGCCCGGATCGCCCGCTCGGTCGATACGTCCGCGACGGTGCTGCTGCTCAGCGACCTTCTGGATTGCGGCGACGATATCCCGGACGCGATGGCGATGCTCCGGGCGAAACAGTGTTCCGTCACCGTGCTGCACGTTTATTCGCCGGCGGACGCCGAACCCGCGATGGACGGGGCGGTCCTGCTGGAGCAGTCCGAGACGGCCGAGCGAATGAGCGTTAACGTTACGAAACAATTGCGGGAAAGCTATCGGAAATGCTGGACGGTGTTCCAAAAGGCGTGCGAGAAGGCCTGCCTCGCCCACGGCGCGGCGTACATCGCGGCGCCGACGGACCTTCCGTTTGAGCAACTCGTTCTTCGCAGCCTGCAACAGGCGGGTGTGCTGGCGTCATGAATCGCATCCTGAGAATCATTCCCCTTCTGCTGATCGTCCTTGCCCCGGCGTTCATGCTTTCATCGGTCTGGTCCAACCCTGTTTCCGCGGGCGAAGACGACGTTGTCTACTATTACCCGCTTCGCGTGATGGTCTCTCGGGCGATTCGTGAAGGTCGCTGGCCCATGGACAATCCCTACGAGGCGACCGGGACGGCGCTAATGGCCGATCCGCAATCAGCCGTGATGCACCCGGCGACGTGGCTGTTCGCCCTCTGCTCGCCGAAGCTCGCCTACAGCCTGTCGGTATTCCTTGCGTTTTCCGCAGCCGGCGCGGGAGCGTACCTGTACCTGCGAAGGATCGGGCTGATAGTTTCCGCCTCGGTGTTCGGCGCAATGGCGTTCATGTTCTGCGGTTTCATGGTAGGCCATCGCGTGCACCTGTCGATGATCCAGACCGCCGCGATGCTCCCGTGGGGACTGTGGTGCATCGAGCTTGCGCGAAAAAAACCGCTTTCGGCGCTGCTTGCCGCTACGCCGGTCGTGTTCCTGGCGCTGACGGCGGGGCACTGGCCCACGTTCATCCACGTCTCGCTTATATGGGGCTCGTACTTCCTGTTCCGCGGACGTCCCATACTGCGTGCGACGATGGTAGCGGGCGGCGCAGTCGCCCTGGCGCTCATCGCGGCAGCGCCGCAAATCGCCGCGACGAGCGAGCTGCTATCGCTCACGACGCGCCAGCGAATAGGAATCGCCACCGCTGGCGAAAACAGCTTCCTGCCGGTCTCGGCCGTCCACGCCGTGTTCCCCATGCTCATGGGTTCCAGGACGCCGAACTTCTTTCCGCAAAAGTGGTGGGGTCCGTGGCATTTATGCGAGATGCTCGGATACGTCGGTCTGCTGACGCTGGTTCTTGCATTCGGCGCGGCGTGGCGACTTTATCGGCGACCGGAAAGTGCATCCGGGCGAGCGGCGGGGGGCGTTGTACGCTGCTGGACGTGGATCGCCGTCGCCGCGGGCGTGTTCATGCTCGGATACTACCTGCCGACGTATCGCATGGTGCACGCGATACCCGTACTCGGCGTTCTCCGATGCCCGGCGAGGATGGTTCTCGCCGTAGAAATGGCGCTGGCGTCGCTGGCTGCGATTGCGATTCATGCGATCGCAACGGCTGGTTCCCGCGCGGAAGGACCAGCCGAGCGCCTTGCGCGGACCGTTCGGCGCGGGTTGAGAATTTATCTACCGACGATTATGGCGCTCGTGATGCTCGCGTTTTTAGCTGCGGCGCTGTTGGTAATGCCCGCATGGTCCGAGCGCATGCCCTGGCCGATGAACGGTGGAGCGAAGGACATACTCGAGGCGCTCCATCCCTCCAATCCCGCTGTGTGGGTCCAATGGGCGATTCTCGCGGCGAGCGTTCTTGTCGCGGGTTTCTGGATGCGCGCCCCGTCGAGGCGCGCGCTGGTGCTGGTCCCGCTGCTCATGGCGGATTTGTTTTTCCTGACGGCTTTCGTCGACGTTCCGGGCGACGGCGCCACGCCGCCGGACCCGCAGGTTTCCCCCGCGGCGCGGTGGCTTGCGGAAAATGCCCCGAAAGGGTCGTACCGCGTGTGGGGCCTGGGCGAAAACTACCATTATCGCCCGGCCGAGCTGCTTCTACCCAAAACAGGCGCCGTTTTCGGCGTAGCGAGCATAGCTAACTATGGCCCGTTCCAATCGCCGGAACACGCGCGGCGTCTGGGCTTTCGGATATTCGGCTTCACCCGTAACTGGCGGTCCCTGCTGGGCGAAAATCGCCTGCTGAGCCTTTGCAACGTCCGCTACATCCTCTGCGAGGCGTCCAGCGAATACGAGCGGGTGCTGCAATCTGTCCGAATGGGCGATTCCCAGGTAGCCCGGCTGGACGGTCCGGAGCTCCTGGCCGGCAAATGGCGTCTGAACGGCGCCTCTCTGCGAGGCAAGACGCTGCGCCTGGAAGCGCCGTGGTTGTGGTCGCGATCCTCCGCCGAGCGGGTTGCGACCATTCAGCCCGAAACGGTTTACCGGCTGTCGCTGGAAGCTCGCGGACCTCTCGGAGGGGCGGCGGGTTATCTGCGGGCTGAGATTGTAGAGCGCCTCGTGGAAGCGCCGGATTTCGACCGCGATCCCCAGGCGATGATGGTCTACCCGGAGCAGATCGACACGCAGTGGCGACGGTTCGACTGGATTTTCGAAACGCCCGGCGAAGTGCCCGCGACGGTGACACTTCGGGTGTACGCGGGCATGGGTGAGCGCCCCGTCGAGGTTCGCCGCGTCTCGCTGCGCCAAAGCAACTGGCCGCAACCTGTCCCGATAGAAGACGCGCCCGGAGGTGTCAGCCTGCTGGAAGGCGAGAACGTCTACTGGCAGGTGGCGGAACTTGACGCACTCGATTCGTCCGATCGGCCGATCGTTATCTACGAGAACGTTCTTGCCGTCGAAAATTCGGCGCCTGCGGGTATGGCGATTCGTTCCACGACGGACGCGTCGCACTGGTTGAAATGGGCTACGATTCCCGCCGCGGGGTTGTATCTCGCCGCGGTCTTCTTTGCCCTGCGCCGCCGGGGACGGACCATTACCCGCCACCGCAGCACGTCGAAATCCAATCGCTACGGCGTATAGATCGAAAGAATCAGACCGTTGAAGGTCGCCGCCGCCTTCTGGTACAATGGATATGGTGAAAGTCGTATCGCATATCGAGCATTTCCATCAACGCCTTTCGTCCACAGTGTGCTGGCCGGATGGCGCCGTGGTTCGCGCGGAATTTCCACAAGGGGATAAGGCATGAGCCGAATAGCGAATCCCAGTATGGCTGACAAGTTCGAATTCGTTCCCGAAGACATGAATCGCTGGATGGACAAGGTCCTTGATCCGGGCTACCACCGGTATCGTCCGGCGGACATATGGCGGCCGGCGGTCAACCTGTACGCCGACCAGACGCACTACTGCATTGTGGTTGACCTTGCGGGAGTGCGCGCCGATGAGATAGACCTTCGCGTCGAGGACGGCGTGATGATCCTGTCCGGACAGCGGGAGGCCCCCGGAATGCCGGATCGATCGAGAGAAAAGTGCGTGCACCTGATGGAGATCGATCACGGCCCGTTCTGCAGGAGGGTGCGACTGCCGGCGGACGTGAATGTCGATTCGATCGAGGCTTCGTACCGTAGCGGTTTTCTCCGCATCCGAATACCTAAAAAAACCTGACGAACAGTGTCTGAAAAAGAACCCAGAAAACCGGCGATCAGCGGCGAGGATGAGGACGAGGTCATTGTCCGCACCGTCGGAAAGAACGCCACCCGTCCACGGAAGGGCCAGGACGATTCCGGCGTTCCCTCCGAGGCGCCCATTCTTCCGATCCGGAACATGGTTATCTTTCCGGGTACCGTCGTTCCGTTGGCTATCGGTCGGGAAAAATCACGCCGCCTGATCAGCGACGTGCTCCCCAGCGAGCGCGTCATTATTACCGTCAGCCAGAAAGACCCGGACGTCGACGATCCTGCGCCTTGCGATCTTTACGACGTTGGAACGGCCGTGATGATCCTGAAGGTCCTGAGCCTCGAAGAGGGCAGCCAGAGCATTATCGTTCACGGGCTTACGCGCATCCGGATTACCGAATGGCTCGCGGAGAAGCCGTACCTCCACGGCCGAATTGAGGTGCTCCACGACAAACTTGAACGCACGAAGGAGACCGACGCCCTCGTGATGAACGCCCGCAACCTGGGTCGGCGGGTGATCGAACTTTCGCCCAACCTGCCCGACGAGGCGATAGTCGTGCTGAATAATATCGATCAGCCCGGCGCCCTGAGCGATTTCCTGGCGTCGAACCTCCAGCTGGAGATCGGAAGCCGCCAGAAGTTTCTTAACGAACTGAACGTCAACGAACGCCTGCGCATGGTTGGCGTGGAGCTTCATCGCCAACTCGAAGTGCTGGAGATTTCCGATAGAATCCAGAACCAGGTCAAGGCGAACATTGGAAAGTCGCAGCGGGAGTATTTCCTCCAGGAGCAGCTCAAGGCGATCCAGGAGGAACTCGGACAGGTGGACGATAAAACCGCGGAGATCAACGAGTTGAAGGAGACGATCTCCAGGGCGCGCATGCCCGAAGTTGTTCTGAAAGAGGCGACGCGCGAGCTGAATCGCCTGGAAAGACTTCCGACGGCATCGCCGGAGTACAACGTCATCCGCACGTACCTGGAACTGATGTGCGAGTTGCCGTGGCAGGTGTCAACGGAAGACAAGCTGGACGTGACGCGCGCCCGGAAGGTGCTGAACAGGGACCACTATGACCTGGACAAGGTCAAGCGGCGAATCCTGGAGTACCTTGCCGTGCGGAAGCTTTCGCCCCAGTCGCGCGGTCCTATCCTGTGTTTCGTCGGACCGCCGGGCGTGGGCAAGACCTCGCTGGGACAATCTATCGCACGGGCGATGGGTCGCAAGTTCATCCGCATGAGCCTGGGTGGAATGCGCGACGAAGCGGAGCTGCGCGGGCACCGAAGGACATACATCGGAGCCATGCCCGGAAGGATTATCCAGGAGATTCGCAAGTCCGGCGTCAACAACCCGGTGTTCATGCTCGACGAACTGGACAAGGTTGGCGCGGACTTCCGCGGCGATCCGACCTCGGCGCTGCTGGAGGTGCTGGACCCGGCGCAGAACAGCACGTTCCAGGACCATTATCTCAACGTGCCTTTCGATCTCTCGAAGGTCATGTTCATCGCGACGGCGAATTACATGGCCCCGGTTCCACCGGCGCTTCAGGATCGGATGGAGGTTATCGAGCTTCCCGGATATACGCGGCTGGACAAGCTTCAAATCGCCCGGAAGTATCTCGTGCCGCGTCAGCTCAAGGAGAACGGGTTGAACCGTTCCCAGGCCAAGTGGACTTCGCAGGCGATCAGCAAGATCATCGACGATTACACGCGGGAGGCGGGCGTGAGGAACCTGGAGCGCCAGATCGGCGCGGTATGTCGTGCTCTGGCGGCGATGATCGCAGAGGGAAAGGCGCGCTGCCGAACTATTACGCCGCGCTTCGTAACCAAGATGCTGGGCCCGCGGCAATTCGAGAGTGAACTGGCGGCGCGAACGAGCACTCCCGGCGTTGCGACCGGTCTGGCGTACACGCCGAGCGGCGGGGAGATCATATTCGTCGAGGCTGCGGGATATCCCGGCCGGGGACGCCTGACGCTTACCGGGCAGATAGGCGACGTGATGAAAGAGTCCGCGCAGGCGGCGATGAGTCTGCTGAAGAGCCGTTTCGGACGATATGGCCTGGACCCCGAGCGGATCGCCAGGACAGACATTCACATTCACGTGCCCGCCGGGGCCGTGCCGAAGGACGGGCCCAGCGCCGGCGTTGCGATTTACACCGCCCTGGTGAGCCTGCTGACAGGAAAGGCCGTCCGCCACGACGTGGCGATGACCGGCGAGATAACTCTTCGTGGACTGGTGCTTCCGATCGGGGGGATAAAGGAAAAATCGCTGGCTGCACAACGGGCGGGGATCCGAAAGATCGTTCTTCCCTGGCGCAATCGCAAAGATCTTCTGGACGTTCCTGCCGATGCGAAAAAAGCGATGGAATTCGTTTTTGCAAAAAAGGTTGACGATGTTTTGAAGGTTGCGCTCGACGGGCGTATTTAGCAAATGTGACGGCGCCAGGCTGAAATTGGTTTTGTAGTAGCATTATTTCTTTGTCAGAATGTAGTTGCACCGGCCGATGCCGGACATATCCTTACAACCGGACTATTATTCATTGAATCGAGGAGATCTGGTAATGCGGAAACTGAAAAATGCGATCCTGGGGCCACGCTGGTTGAACGTCGGCGGCGGTGGCGGCGGCGCGGACAAGACCGAGATTCTGGTAGTGATTGTTCTCGTGCTTATTATCGGAACCGCCTTGGCACTGACTTTCTGGAACATGTTTGACGGCGGGTCGAGTACTCCAGCCGGACCGAGTGAACTGCACTTCCAATGCCTCGATGAGGAGTGCGGGCACGAGTGGGTGATCAAGGTCGAAGACTTGCGCAACGATTCTCGTCCTGAGTTAGAGGACCCGATGTTCATGCGCCGGAAGTGTCCCAAATGCGGCCAGATGACAGGCTGTCTGCAAATGCAGTGCCCAAACCCCGATTGCAAAAAATGGTTCGTCGCCGAAAGCTCCAGGGACCCGGAGCGAGCGATGCAGGAAAATATCAAGGACATCTGCCCCTACTGCGGCACCGATATCCAGCAATGGTGGAGGGAACACCGCAAGAAAAGGTGATAAGAGGATAAGGTAGGTAACAGGGGACGTTCCCCGCGTAATATGATTTCGACAGAGCAGGGCGTTCCCCTGTTTTCTGATTGGTAAGGCTATCGCTTTGTTTTACTGCTCGCTCATGTCACGTTTTGCTCGCGTAGTCATGCCGGGCAGTCCGCATCACGTTACGCAGCGTGGAAATCGCCGCGGGGACGTTTTCTTCAGGCCTGACGACGGGGTGAACTTCCTCGATCGCCTTGAGGCACTTGTCGGACGAGTGCTGCGGGCCAGGAAACTCGGCCGACCGAGAAAACACACAGGCCCTAACGGTGAAAGAGTAATGAACAATGGCAAACAAGGGCAAGCAAACTGCAAATAGGGGAACGTCCCCTGTTTTGCAAGGCGTTACCTTCGACGATAAAATCATAAGAGACTGCAAGAGCGGCGATAACTGGTGCATGACATGGGCGGCAGACGATCATCAATACGTTTTCATGGATGATGGTTTCGGCTGGAATGAAGAGAGAGAGTTCAACAATCGAATCTACAGGATTGTCGATACTCCGAACGGGGACGTTCCTTTCACCGCTGAAGATTTGCCCGGCTATCCGGACTACCTTGTCAGGCGAACCGGGACAGATTACGGCGGCCCCTGGTACGGATACGGGATCGTCTCCGTGGATGGCGTGCTGTACGCCTTCATCTCCCTTGCTTCGGGAGTCCGCTTCAATCTTCCTTTTGTCGGCTGCAAGCTCATTTATTCGGGAGACCTGGGCGATTCCTGGAGGCGTTTCGATGGCCTCGGTTTCGGCGAAGACCCCCGCACTCGTGATGCCGGAACGCTCTTTTTCGCTTACGAAGACAAGGAATGGCCCTTTACCTGCGTCGAAATCGTCCAGTGCGGCAAGGACAATCAACTCGCGAAGGACGAGTATGTTTACCTTTACTCCCCAAACGGGGTGAAGATGCACGAACTCAACCTCGCCAGAGTAAGAAAGGACCGGATACTCGATAAATCCGCATACGAATACTTCGTAAAACATACCGATGACGGCGGCGCTGAATGGACGGACCGAATATCGGATCGCGGCTGCGTGCATACCTTTCCGGAAGGATGGGGCCTTTACTCCTGGCTGCCATCGGTCGTTTACAATAAACCACTGGACCTGTACATCATGGCCACCGGCGGGACGCAGAGGCCCGGTACGGGCGATCCGAACAACCCGTTTATGCATTTCGATACGGGGAGCCTCGGGTTCTACCGGTCCGAAACCCCTTGGGGGCCTTGGACGGAATTCTACTACACGGAACAATGGTACGCCGACAGCGAACGCAACCGTCTGTATCAACCCAAACTTTCACCCAAGTGGATAAGCGATGACGGTACTGAAATGGTGCTCATCTTTTCCGATGCCCAGGCCGACGACGCGGGGCGGTCTCACTCCACGAATTACCGCTGGAACCATCGCAAGATAACGCTGATTCTGGAGTAAGCGACAACATCTACATGCCGGGCTTTCCCGTTTCAACCCTGCAGGTTGAAAAGCTGATAATGGCAACGGCCTGGAATCTCTGTCGAGTTATGCAAAAACAAAAAGTTGCTGCTCTATGGCAGCTTTTTGCGAATGGCTTCGGCGGCGGCTGCGGGATCCTTCGCGGAGCAGACGGCTGAACATACCGCAACCCGTTTCGCCCCGGCATCCACCAGTTGCTGCACGTTTTCGGCGTTGATACCTCCGATCGGAACAATCGGAAGTTCAAACTGCTCGCTTGCTTCGCGGAGCAGGTCGGCTCCGGCGATTGGCCCGGCGTCCTTCGTTGTCGTTTCGAACATGGGCCCGACCGAAACATAGTCCGCGCCTTCGTTGAGAGCAGCCTTCGCCTGCTCGATCGAATGCGAACTGCGTCCGATGATCGCGCCCGGCCGCAACAGCCGACGCGCCTCGGCGATAGGCAGGTCGAACTGTCCCAGGTGGACCCCGTCGGCGCCGATCAACGCCGCGATATCGGGACGGTCGTTCACGATGAGCATCTTGCCCGTCTCGTCCGTCAGTTCGCGCATCTCCGCCGTAAGGGCGAGGCGCTCGGCGTCCGAGGCTTCTTTTTCCCGAAGTTGAATCGCGTCGGCGCCTCCGGCGATTGCCGCCCGTGCGACTTCGCGAACGGAACCACGGCAGAAATTGCGTGAGATCAGCACGTACAGTTTTACCTCTGCGAATCTCGCGCCCACCTTCAAACGCCCGATAAGCCGTTGTTCGAGCGTGTATGCGTTGTACCGCATTCGTTCGATCTTCAGCGTCACGGAAGGTTCGATCACCTTCACGTATTCCTCGATACTTCGCAGGGCGTCGCTCAAACGCTTGCATGCCGCTGTAGCAACGTCCTCGAGATTATCGCGGCGTTGTTCGGTGGGGCTGGTGATCTCCGTGCCGATGTCTCCGGGCGTATCGCGGCTGGTGATGAACTGGTCCGACGGCATCGTGCGGAGGACCTCCACCAGGTCGCTGCGAAGGTTCTTTGCGAAGGCGGTGATGGCCGGATCGTTCAGCGCTAACCGCCCGCAGTCCTCGGCTACCCGAAGCGCCTCGCGGGCACGGTTGAAGTTCGCGTCCAGGATTCGATAAATCTCGCGCATGGTGCACCTCTAATCCGCCCTTAGGGGCGGAATTTCGAAATCCGAATTTCGAATAACGAAACGAATCTGCCTTACAAGGGCCGTTGTTTGGTGATTGGTAATTGGGATTTGGATATTGTTTGTCATTTGATCTTTGGTGCTTGTGATTTGGTCGACATGTTCATCAATCTTTGTCAGAAGCCGCCTGATTTTTATTCGGGATCGGATATTGACGGCAGAGTTGCTCGACCGCTCCGCGAACCTTCGCGAGCGTTTCCGCGTCACCATTACTGCAAAGGACTTGGTCGATCCATCCGGCGATCAGGCGCATCTGCTCGTCGCCCATTCCCCTGGTTGTGACGGCGGGCGTTCCGAAACGCACGCCCGTCCAGCGCGACACCTGCGGCGGATCGAACGGAATGGGGTTGGCGTTAGTTATCAGGGCGGCGCCGTCCAGCCAGCTCGCCGCCGAGTGCGAGGTCAACTTCTCGTTGCGAGAGTGCAGGTCCAGGAGCATCAGGTGGTTGTCCGTCCCGCCGGAGACCAATCGCCATCCCTTTTCAATGAGCGATTCGGCGAGGGTTTTGGCGTTGGACACTATCCGGCGAGCGTAGTCCTTGAACTGAGGCTGCATCGCTTCGTGGAAAGCCACCGCCTTTGCCGCCGCGACGTGCATCAGCGGTCCGCCCTGCAGGCCCGGGAACACCGCCCGGTCGATCGCCCTGGCGTACTCCTTCCTGCAGAGGATAATACCTCCGCGGGGTCCGCGAAGGGTCTTGTGGTTCGTCGTCGTTACGAACGTGCTGTGTGGGATGGGGCAGGGGTGCACGCCTCCGACCACCAGCCCGGCGATGTGGGCGATGTCGCTCAGCAGCGGACAGCCGACTTCCTCGGCGATCTTCCCGAAGGCTTCGAAGTCGATCGTTCGCGGATAGGACGACGCCCCGGCAATGAGCATGTCCGGCCTCTCCGCCAGTGCCTGCTCGCGAACGTGATCCATGTCCAGCATTTCGGTGTCCTTCTCGACGCCGTAGCTGGCGACCTTGTACAGCATGCCCGAAATGTTGGCGTCTTTTCCGTGCGAGAGATGCCCGCCGTGGGCGAGTTCCATGCCCATGATCTTCGCGCCGGGTTTGAGCACCGCGAAGTAAACCGCCAGGTTCGCACTGGTTCCGCTGTGCGGTTGGACGTTCGCATGTTCGGCGCCGAACAGCTCCTTGGCGCGATCGATGCAAAGTTGCTCCACGTCGTCGGCGTTCTCGCAGCCGCGATAGCACCGCTTCTTCGGATAACCCTCGGCGTACTTGTCTGTCAGGATACTTCCCAGCGCCTCCAGCACCGCCGGGGAAACATGATTCTCCGAAGCGATCAACTCCAGAGTGTTGTTCTGGCGGGACTGTTCGTTTTTGATGATCTGTGCGATGCGGGGGTCGACATCTTCCAATTGGCTCATGCAGCGGGCTCCTGGCGAAATCTTCCGGTGAAATCTTTTATCGAAAAATCCTCGGAGAGGGTACTGTACCGGCCGGCCGGTTCGGAATCAAATCGCAAAGCCCCGAAGCTGTTCCATCTACTTGTCGAATTTCTCGGCGCAGGTCGCGTAGACGACGAAAAATTGCCCCGACGCCTGAAGCGGTTCCACCGTGCGTTTGACCCGGCCGTATCCACCGGACGGACGATATTTCGCGGACGAGCGTTTCACGACGCCCTCAATCACCGATAGCGGAATGAAGCTGTCGTCTCCACCGTCGTCCGACTGGGCATCCGTTTTGCCCGCCAGGAAGCCCGCCAGGACGCCGTCCGGCGTAACGAGAGGAGACGCCGCCTCGCCGGCTGCCAGTCGCATCGACACCGCGAGCATCCCGTCTTTGCCAACCTCGGTAATCGTCCCGGGAATTTTTCGCACGCCGCGCCCCATTTCCTCGAACAATCCCAGCCCGCACGTCACGACCGTCTGCCCTTTCTCGAAGGTGGGCGCATCTTCGTCTTTACCGCCGACCTTCACGGGCGTAAACGTGTAATCGGCGACGTTTACGATCACCACGGGCGGTTTCTTTTTCCCCCGACCGTAATACCTCGAACGCCTCACGTCGCCGCGAACGAGCGTTCCGTCGTCCACGCGGATGAATACTTCCAGGGCGTTGGCGACTGCCTCGGCGTCCACCAGCAGGCTGGAAGGTCCGACGGGAACGCCGACGGCCTGTCGAAACACAAGCCGATGGTAGGGCAGGCGCGGAAGCTCGTGATCGCGCGTGCGAACGACTTTTCCGGGCAGCAGCCAGGTGGTCTTCGTCGTGGAGTACGCCCGGCGCGACGAGCTGTCCGTGTATTGCGAGAGCTGCCGGGTGAGTTTCTGGAAGCTCGGCCGCTGCATGTATGCGCCGGGGACTTTTTTTATCGCCTCCCGCGCCAATCGCACCGCTTCGACGGTGTCAGGCTGGAGAGTGAGCACCGTCGAGAACGCCTCCAGCGAATCCAGTTCGCGTTTCAGTTGCGTCATCGCCAGCGCCCTGCCCTGGTGGAACGCCGCGATGCGCGGCGCCAGGCGGACGCATTTGCGGAACTGCGCCTCGGCGAGGGAAAAGTTTTTCGCTTCGTAAGCAGCCACGCCGACCATGAAGGTTCGCAGGAGCGGGTCGGCGATGGTCCGGGCGGCCTGCTGGAGCTTGACGTTCGACGTGGCGATTTTGCGGTTCCGCTCCGCCTTTTCCCGCCGGTTCTTCGGCCTGCGGCTTGTCGCGTCGCGATAGAGCTTCAGGGCTTCGCCTGCGAGCGATTCGAACGTCTCCTGCCGGCGGATGAACTCTGTCGGCGCCAGCCATTGGTTGACTCCGACGTTCCGTTTACCGTCGTGTGCGAGCGCGCGCCATCGCTTGATGGATTCGCTCAACTCGAAGGCGGCAGTACCGGCAGGCATGCTTTTCAGGTTCCGCATGAACAGGAAAATGACCGGTTCGGGCAGCATCGCACGCTCGATCGAGAACGTCCTGCCGCCCACCGGCAGAACGGAAGACGATCCACCCTGCGTCCGGGCAGGCTGCGTCGGCGTTTTGGGCGGTGAGGGCAGCGCCTTTTTCTCGATGTGAACGACTTGATCCTGGGAGAAGGTCAGCGTGCCCATCGCCATCTTTACGATGACCTTTCCCTCGCGACGCGTGACGGCGCCCTCGTACTTCCTGCCGTTCTTGAGGTACACGACGTCCGCCTGCGCCGACGACGCAAGAAACATGCAGCACGTCAGCAGCAGGGTTGTCTTGCGCATTTCGCTTGCTCCCATATTTCCTTCCGATAAGTTTAACGCGGAAGTTTCTCCGGCGTTACGCAAATGTATCGCACCGCGGGTGCGACGGAAACGTTTTTCCGCGCGAACGAATCGTTCCGCCCTGTCGTTCAGATAGTGCCGCCGCGACGTCGCGCCCGCAATATCAATGCCGGACGGACCGCCGCCTGATAGAATGTCGGCGTCTTGCGGCTGGGATATGGATGGAGAATAAGGATGCCTGCCATGCGATCGTGCCTTATTGCGTTGATGGTAACGACGGCTGCGATGACGCCGCTGATTGCCCAGGAGTTGCTTCCCGGCGATCTGCTGAACGGGCAATCCGTTTCGCCCGCGGCGAAATATATTTCCGTGAGCGCCGTTTCGTCGCACACGCGCGTATCGCCAGGGCAGAGCTTCCACGTAGCGCTCGTCATGAAGATAGCCGACGGGTGGTACTATTACAGTGCCGATCCCGGCGTCTCCGGCGACTTCAAGCCCCAGGCGGGCAGTATCGAATCGTCCGCAGGTGATTGGAAGGTCGCCCCGGCGCTCTGGCCGGCCGATCAGCGAACGCTGACGGACCTGGGAGACCGGCAGGCGTATTTCAACGTCTACAAGAAGCGGGCTGTGTTTTTCGTTCCGGTAACGGTGCCGAAAAACGCCGCAGGCCAAAAGACCATCGAGATAACCCCGGACGGGCAGATTTGCTCCACGACAGGCCAGTGCATACCGCTCAGTGGTTTCGGTGGGCAGGGCGAACGAGGAGTCCTCACGGCGTTGGTGACGGTGCAGGTTGGCGCCGAACCGATAGGTAATCCCCAATGGAATGAAACATTTACAAAAAACCTCGCCGCCGCCATGCCGGTCGAAAAACTCCGCGCCTCGCATGTCGAGGCGCCCAGAGGCCTCTCGGGGATGCTTCCGGCGGCGTCCCAAATGGCGGACCTGGACTTGTGGGCGGGACTTGGACTGGCGCTGCTGGCGGGGCTTTCGCTGAACATCATGCCATGCGTGCTTCCTATTATCCCGCTGCGAATCTACAGCCTGGTGAAAATGGCGCACGAATCGCGGCGCAGGTACGTAACACTGGGACTGACGTTCGCCGCCGGGATTGTTCTGTTCTTCGTGGCGCTCGGCGCGGTCAACGTGGTGCTCAAGCTGACCGCGAGCGGAACGCTGGACATCAACGAGCATTTCAAATACCCAGCCGTGCGCATCGCCATCGCAATGGTGCTCCTGACGCTTTCGGCGAACCTGTTCGGCCTGTTCAACGTAACCGTTCCATCGAAGGTTGCGTCTCTCGGGGCAGGCGCGGAAGCCAAAGGGCATCTTTCCGCGCTCGGAATGGGGTTCATGATGGCGGTCCTCTCCACGCCGTGCAGCTTCTGGCTGATGGCGATGACGCTGGGATGGGCGCAGTTGCAGTCATTGTGGCTGGGAACGCTGGCGCTGGTGCTTATCGGCGTTGGGATGGGAGCGCCGCATGCGCTTCTGGCGGCGTTTCCGAGCCTCGTTCGCCACCTGCCCAAACCGGGCAGATGGATGGAGCTTTTCAAGCAGACGATGGGCTTCCTGCTGCTCCCGGCGGTGCTTTGGCTGCTCAGTACGCTCTACGAGGGGAGCGCCTGGCCGTTCTGGGTCGCAGGGTTCGGGCTGGTGCTTGTGTTCGGGCTTTGGATGTGGGGTACGTGGGTGCGATACGATGCGCCGCTGAAGAAAAAGTTGATCGTTCGCGGTCTGGCGGTGGCGATGGTCATATCGGCAGGCGCCTGGATGCTTCCACAGCCGGCGCCTCCGCTCGTGAAGTTCGAACCGTTCGACCTCGGACGAATCGTCCAGGCAAGGAAAGACGGGCAAATCGTGCTCGTAAAAGTCACGGCTGCGTGGTGCACCTCCTGCAAGGAACTGGACTGGACGGTGTTCAATACTCATGCCGCCGCCGAGGCGTTCAAGAAGTATAACGTCGCGACGATAACGGCGGACGTAACCAACACGCGCAACGCCGCGAGCAGATGGCTGGCGAAAACGTTCGGCGGGGCGCCGCCGATGGCGATCATCTATCCCGCCGACGGGGGCGAACCATTCGTGAAAGTCGGCATGTTCTCGATGGACGATCTGGTGAAGTGGCTGGACCGCGCCGGCCGTGGACGGTAAAACAGACAGTCCACGGAAGGCTTTCGGTGGGCTGTAACTGGGCGAAGGAATTTCTCGCATGGCAGAGGTGGACTGACGAGAAGGAGAATGTCCGTGTGTAAATGCGGTCTTGCGATCCTGATAATATCGACCTGTATTACCGTCTCGACGATCGGTCAAACGCCCGCAACGCAGCCCGTCGGAGCGGACGCAGTGGAGCTGGCCGGTCAACTCTGGAAAATAATGCGCAGCGCGGACAGCGATTCGCCGGATCTCAAGGCCGCACGCAAGGAACTGCTTGGCCTTATCGCCAAGGCTCCGCCTGCGCAGAAGACGCTCATCGCCACGCGACTGATGGACCCCTCCGCCGGCGAGAGCATGAACGCCACCGCGCTGGAACTGCTCGGGAGAGATCCAATTCCCCTCGAAGACGTCAGGAGCATGCTGTTCAATCAGGACAGATCGTATCGCCGGCGACTGCTTCTCCGGACGTACTATTCCTTCTGCCGAAGCGATCGCAAGAGTTCCGTCCTGAGCCCGCAGATGATGTTGAAGCTAGCGGACCTGCTGGCCGGGCGCGTCGAAAAGCTCGCCGGGAAGAAACCCCCGTACGGCGAGCAGCGCCTCCTGGTGCGTTTGTGCGCCTCCATACTGTCGCCTTTCGCCTACGCCGCCCGGGACGAGCGCGAAGTGCGGCGTTTTTTCGGCGCGATGCGCGTTTACGCCAAGACGGCTGAGCGGGGCGAGGCCTTCGGCGAGACCGCTCGCGGCTGGCTTACGCTGCATGCGCGGCGCGAGGGGCTTGTAGCAAACGCCGAATCGGCGCTGCTTGCACTTGGGCACTGGAACCCCCTGATCCGCTGGAAGGCGTCCGCCTTCCTCGGAAAGCTTTCCACCAGCGATCCGGACGCGATCCAGCAGACATGGGCGCTTCTGGACGATCCGCGAGACGAGGTCCGTGCCGCGGCTGCGAGAGTGTTCGTCTTCGCCGGACAGGCCAATCCCGAGAAGGTCGTTCCGCGCATGGTCCGAATCATCACCGAAGATCGCGGCGTTATCGTCCAGGCCGCCGCTGCCGAGGTGCTCGCCGCTTACGCGCATGGAACGGACGTGGCGATCCAGCCGCTGCTGGATGCGTTCAAGAACCGTCGGCGACCTGGAGCTAAACGCACCGGAAGCATTCTGCTCGCGCTGTCGCACCTGGCCGTGAGGGCGACGGATGAGCAGAAAAAACGCATTCTCGACCTGGCGGTAAAATCTCTCCGACGCTCCACGAAGGGCGCCCTGGCTGCTCTGAAAGCGCTTGGTCCTTACGCGCAGCGGGCCGTCGGCGCCATCGTCAAATATCGCGACGCCGCCGACAGATTCCAGCGACGCTACATAAACCAGCACGTCCTTCCGGCGATAATGCAGCGACCGACACGCGAATGACCGATCCGAGTCCCTTGTTACTTCCAGCGATTACGGTAGAATCCCTGCATGGATTCGAGTCGGATTCGGAACTTCAGTATCATCGCTCACATCGACCACGGTAAAAGCACCCTGGCCGATCGCGTCCTCCTGCGCACCGGAGCTATCACGCGGCGCGAGTTTCACGACCAGATGCTCGACGATATGGACCTCGAGCGCGAGCGGGGGATAACCATCAAGTCCTCCGCCGTGACGGTCGAGTTCGCCTACGGCGGCGAAACCTACATGCTCAACATGATCGACACGCCCGGGCACGTGGACTTCCACTACGAGGTCTCCAGGTCGCTCACCGCATGCGAAGGGGCGCTGCTGGTGGTGGATGCCGCACAGGGCGTCGAGGCGCAGACCGTCGCCAACGTCCACCTCGCCCAGCGGACCGGACTGGTGCTGGTCCCGGTGGTGAACAAGATCGACCTTCCCTCGGCTTCTCCGGAAGACACTGCGATGGAAATCGAGCATCTGCTCGCCAGCAGCGGCCAGCAGCGTGCGGCTGAGGATTGCATATTCACTTCCGCAAAGAGCGGCGAAGGTGTGGAGGAAATGCTCCGGGCTATCGTCGAGCAGCTTCCCCCGCCCTCCGGCGACGCAGACGCCCGGGTCAAGGCGCTTATCTTCGACAGCGCGTACGACGATTATCGCGGCGTCGTGGTCTACGTTCGCCTTGTGGACGGAAAGCTGAACGTCGGCGAAAAAATATGCATGATGGGCACCGGCAGCGTTTACCAGATCAGCGAGATGGGCAAGTTTCGCCCGCATCCCCAGCGCGTGCAATCCCTCTCGGCCGGCGAGGTCGGGTACATCGTCGCGTCGATCCGCTCCCTGGCGGCCGTGCACGTGGGCGACACGATCACGCTCGTCAATAATCCCGCAGCCGAGGCGCTCGAGGGCTATCGCCCGCCAAAGCAGATGGTCTTCTCGGACTTCTACCCCGGTCCCAATACGCAGTTCCCCGAACTCCGCGAGGCGCTGGAAAAACTCCTGCTCAACGACGCGTCGCTCACGTTCCAACCCATCAGCTCGGAGGCGATGGGCTTCGGCTTCCGCTGCGGCTTCCTGGGGATGCTGCACATGGAGATCGTCCAGGAACGCCTGGAACGCGAGCATGGGATCGAGGTCGTCCAGACCGCCCCGACGGTCCCGTACGAGGTGCTGCTGAAGGACGGAAGCACCGTCGAGGTAGACTCGGCCGGCGATCTTCCGGAGGCGAACCACCTCGAGGAAATCCGGGAGCCTATCGTGAAGGTGGACCTGATCGTTCCGTCCGACGCCATCGGAGCGGTGATGCAACTTTCCGAAGACCGTCGGGCGACGTATATCGAGACGGATTATCTCTCGAAGGATCGGGTGATACTTTCTTACGAGTTCCCGCTGGCGGAGATTATTTACGATTTCTACGACAAGCTCAAAAGCGCCACTCGCGGCTACGGTACGATGGATTACGAGATCAGCGGATATCGCGCAAACGACCTGGTGAAGCTGGACGTGCTGGTGAACAATCAGTGCGTCGACGCGCTGTCGATTATCTGCCACCGCTCCAAGGCCGACCTGCGCGGACGGGAGATCATCCGCAAGCTCCGCAAGGAGATCAGCCGGCACATGTTCGAGATCCCGCTCCAGGCGGCGATAGGTTCGCGCGTTATCGCACGCGAGACCATAAAGGCCCTTCGCAAGAACGTCACTGCCAAGTGCTATGGTGGCGACGTAACGCGGAAACGCAAGCTGCTGGAAAAACAGAAGGCCGGGAAGAAGCGGATGAAGATGGTCGGGAACGTCGAGATCCCCCAGAAGGCGTTCCTGGCCGTGCTGGAAGGCGATTAGCTCCGTCGCGCCCGCCTTCGTTCCCTGTTAACCAGCCCGTTTTACCGGACGGGTTCCGGGTTGTTCGAATCGCCCTTCAATCAGGCTGATTGCCTGCTCTGCGCGATAGCGTCGCAATTTGACGGGAGTGATATTCACCGTCGTCAGACTCTTGAGAATGTCATTGGCCCGGATGCGCACCTCCTGGGAGGCAGTCTCCCTGGCGACGTTCTGGATGATGGGCTGGATAGGCCGTCCCATCCGGATCAGTGCCTCCGAGGCGGCATCACGCTTGCGCCAGTTATCGTCGCCCAGTTGCGCTATCAGGCGGGCTAGTTCTTTCTGATCTACCGGCCTGGTCTTATCGCTCAGGTGCTTGCGAAGGAACGCCGCGGCCGGCTTACCGGCAGCTACGAACCTCCACTTGGCACGATGCGCCTCCATCGGATCCTTGCCTCCCAGTTGCTCCCAGAGTTGTTGGAACTGCTTTGGGCCGGCAGGGACCGGGCCGCCGAGGACCTCAACCTTCACGTTATCCAGGCCCCATGACTCGTCGTCAACGTCCACGATGTTCCCGGTCGCGGAAAAATCAAACCCGACAGCATCGGCAGTGTGCGGAAAGGTGAACGAGAACTTGTATACCGAATCGGCGCGCTTGCCGTTCCAGAGGAACCCCAGCTTGTTGAGGGAGGCCGCTCCGGTCTGGGCCGGGTAGGCGCCCTGCCGTAGATCGTCGGGAAAGGCCTGCAAACCCACCGCGTTGTCGTAGCTGAAGCTTGTCTCCATGAGTACGGGTCCGCCGGTGACGGTAATCATCCACGGGTCGGGACCCCACTTGGCATGGTAGCCGTCCCACGATCCGATGACGTAGAGATCGAAGGAAATGCGAACGAACTTGTGGGCGGGAAGTTTCTTGAGCGTCAGGGAAACCTTCGTCTTGGCAAACTGGCCCAGGAAGCGGTCTTTACCGCTGGGCGTGACGGAGAGGTTCCTGTTCGACCATTCTGCCCCGGCGGCCTCCGTAAAGTCGTTGAAGTAGACGCTCCTTGCTACGTGAGCGCCCTTGCCTGCCTGCCCGACCTCCTGAGCAGGCGACAGGGAACAGATCGCCACGACAACCGTCACAGAGATCGCCATACTTAGTCTCATTCGACGCCTTCCTTTATCGAGGTCTCTTGTAGAAAGCGGAAAACAGGGGAGCAGGGTGCCGACTTGCAATCTGCCAAAAGCATGATAACACAATCGGGACGATCAGCAAGCTGGAATCGCCGGCGTGGTTTTGGTAGATCCGGGCGCCCTGACTGAACCTCCCGTGGCCGTGACGGAAGGGTATTTTGTTCGCAGCCAGGGAGCGATGAGCTGCGCCGGGGGCGGTAAGGGTAAAATAAAACGGCTGCCTGCGATAACAGGCAGCCGCTCAGGATACCCCCAAGGGGAGTCGAACCCCTGTCTCCAGGATGAGAACCTGATATCCTAGGCCACTAGACGATGGGGGCACGTGTTACGCAGTTGCGCCCAGCCCGCAAATGCCGCGGGTTTCCTGGAACGCGGTATCCTATCGGCGGTGCCTGGGACGGTCAAGGCGTTTGTCGCCTGGCGCGAACATTTTGACGCGGAAGGCGCGACCGCGTAAACTTGTCGAGTCTGAATCAGACCCCACAGGGAGGGCGTCACGTTTTATTGATACTCGTATTGTAAACGTAAATCTTCGGTCTTCGTTCAGGTCTGATTTGACGGCTTTAACCTGTCTCCGGCAGGTCGCATTGGTAATGCGCAGATTAGTAGAGAGCTATGAATCCTTCGCCTATACGCCTGGATATTTACCGCACGGTGATACCGATGCGGAATTTCGAGCACGCAGCCGCGGCGCGAACCGTAGCCGAGGCGATTGTCACGCGCCTGGAGTTTTCCGACGGGACGGTCGGATGGGGCGAGACGCTTCCGCGGAAGTACGTCACCGGCGAGACTCTCGAGAGTGTCGCCGAAGACATTTCCGAGCGCATCTGGCCGGTCTTTCTCGATCGCATGTCACAGGCGTCCGATCCGGTGGAGATTCATGATCCGGTCCCTCTTCGAGACGATACAGGCCGATGCATGAACGCAGCCACCTGCGCGATGGAACTGGCGGCGTCCGGGGTTCTGCGACCGGAGTGGGGACTGGTCGCACCGGGTAAGATGTGCGCCCGCGTGAGCGGCATTCTCGGTTCGTCCGATCCGGCGGAAACAGCAAGGCGACTGCGCCGGATGCGATGGTTCGGCCTGAGGGATTTCAAGCTGAAGCTGGGCTTCGGAGAGCGGACCGACGCGGAGAACCTGCGGATCGTCCACAAGCGCATCGGTGGGGCGATTCGAAAGGGCAAGTGCACGTTGCGGGTAGACGTCAACGGCGGGTGGGACGCCGATTCCACGCCGCAGCGTATCGCCAGGCTGAAACCTTACGGCGTGTGCGTCGTCGAGCAGCCCGTCTTCTGCGAGGCGCGGGAACTGGCGGACCTGGCCTTCAAGTGCGACCTGCCTCTCATGGCGGACGAATCGCTGCTGAACGAGCGCGACGCCGAGGCGCTTCTCGCCGAACCGCACCGCGTATGGTGGAACATACGCATCAGCAAGAACGGAGGGCCGGGCCGGGCGCTGAAACTCATGCGCATCGCAGCGACGGACCACGTCAATTTCACGCTCGGATGTATGGTCGGTGAAAGCTCGATACTCTCGGCAGCACAACGGAGGCTGCTCGAAGAGGGAATTGCGCCGAGGTTCGTGGAGGGCAACTACGGCAGGTTTCTCCTGGCGGACGATCTGACAAGCCCGTCGATCAGGTTCGCCTACGGCGGGAAAATCAAACCGCTGGCGGGAAAAGGGCTTGGCGTGAAAGTTCTACCCGAAAAGCTCAAGCTGTACGCTACGCTGATCGCCACGCTCACGGCGTAACGGCGAGACCTGCGAGAATCGAAATGAATGGCCGCTTACAGCCCACGGATGACTATCTGTGGGCTGTGAAGGCTTCAACGCGGCTCCATGGCGGTTTTTTTTTCGACCGCCGCCCTTTTTCCCCATCCCTCGGCGCGTTATACTGAAAAGGGAGTTGTGGCATTTTATCCATCGTTTGATTCGATCGTCCGGCTGGCTCCTGTTATGGGCAATAGTTGAGGTTGAATATGGACGATGGCAAATAGGGCGCTGAAAGGGTCGGCACAATGAAACTTCGCGCATTTACGTTGGGTGAGCCCTTCGACGTTGCTCAGGGCAAGTTGCCTGTAGTGAGGAAGCGTAAACGCTGTGCGTTTACGCTTATCGAACTATTGGTTGTCATAGCGGTCCTGTCGATACTGATCGCCATGCTCACGCCGACGCTTCGAGTCGCCAGGGACCTTGCCGGAACGGAGACCTGCAAGTCCAACCTGAAAACCCACAGCGTCGCCGTAGCGCAATTCACGGCCGACTACATGGGCTATCTTCCGGCAAACAGTTCCAGCAGGCCCAGACATAACCAGAATGTTTCTCCGCAATGGTATCCGGATGGTGCATTCTGGG
This sequence comes from Planctomycetota bacterium, assembly GCA_024275995.1. Taxonomy (GTDB): domain Bacteria; phylum Planctomycetota; class Phycisphaerae; order SM23-33; family SM23-33; genus JAJRYB01. Next base: position 22,286 of record JAJRYB010000027.1, read on the forward strand.
AGTTCAGTGGCGCTGGCTCAGGCAGCGACGTCATTAATGGCGAGAGTTGGTGCGAGAAGCACGAGTATCTCGACGGCGTCTTTGTTCCGTCGTTCTGGCCTTACTACGAGGAAATTTCCAAAGGCAACGGGTGGATATGCCCGACCCATCCGCGCGCCGGCGAGACCAAGGCTTTTGACAGCATGACAAACTGGGAGCGGGGCACTCACCCCTTTTATGGCTGGTCCGGATCCAACCGCACCTTCTACCTCATGAATGCGGAGGCCTCATCCAGATGGAAACCCGTGGAACCTTATATGACCCGCCGGAAGCGCCGCATACAAGCCATTCTTCGGCCTGGCGAATTAATGATGTTTACCGACCGGCGGGACTACCTTGACGATGACGACCAGGACTTCACGACCACGTCGTTTTATCGATGGACTGCGACGATAGCCGCTCCGGGCCAGAGCGTGGGCAGTTCGATGGACGACATCGGCCTGCATCACCAGAAGGGTTTTAACGCGAGCTTTGTGGACGGGCACGTCAAGCGGATAAAAGTTGGGCTTCCCATGGATCAGTACCTCGATTCCCACACGGAAGGCGATCTCCGCTGGGAAAACTTCGTGAACGATCCGTAACATGTCGGGACTGAGCAGGAAAGACGCTTCCTAGCGACTCGTATCACCGCGAGGCGCTGATCTATCCGGCGCAGCTTCAGCGAAGCAGGCGCCGGCACTACACAACTCTCCACGCGAACGAAGTAACCATGCCCCATATCGCACGATATGGGCTTGGACGGTTCGGATGTAGTTCCTATTGTCTATGATCGTGTCCATGTTAGCAGTATATGACAATAGAATAGCATTGCAGGCCATCGCTCTCTGAGCGAATGTCGTGTAGCATGCGGCTTGATAAGTTCCCTGCAAGAGGTAAGTTTTTTCAGTGATTGGTTTCGGCGAGAGGTCAGGGAGGCGATTCATCGTCCAGTGGCGACCGGCCGACCGTTAAGCGGAGGGGAAACGAAATCTTCCCCGCCCTCGAGAGTTTCTATCCTCCGCTCGCCAGAGCGCTGCGGGAGAGGTACGAGTTGGATTCGGTGTGACCGGGCCGGTTTGTCGCGTTACAGTGGAATAGAGAACCCTGCAAATGAGCAATGCTCACGAAAAAGCAAGGTTGGGTTTCGTCGGGCTCGGCGAGTATGCCGAGACACTGGCCAAGGCCTCCCAGGCGTGCGAGAATATCGAGATAGCCGCGTGCTTTACGCGCACGCCGGCCAAGCGCCGGCGATTCGCCGAGACGTTTGGCTGTCGCGAGATCGATTCGTTCGAGGCTCTCTGCGCCGCCGATGACCTCGACGGCGTGGTGCTGGTGACGCCCAACGATGTTCACGCCGACCAGACGATCGCGCTGTCCGAGGCGGGCAAGCACGTCTTTGTGGAAAAACCCATCTGCAACACGCTGGACGAGGCCGACCGGATGATCGTCGCCTGCGCAAAGGCCGGCGTGGTGCTGGCCGTCGGACACCAGATGCGGCGGTGCGGGGTCTATCGCAAGTGGAAGGAGATACTGACCAATGGCGAGCTTGGCGAGGTGCTGTTCTTCGAGGCCAACCACTGCGGCGACCTGGTCAGGGTCTGGCCGGAGGACGATTGGCGTTTCCATGCCCAGCGCGGCAGCGGCCCGTTGATCCACAAGGGCATCCACAAACTGGACCTGCTGAGTTACTTCTTCGGCGAGGCGGAGTCGGTGATCACCATGGCCCGGCCTCTGGCGTTCAACCCCGAGGTCAACGAGACGACCGTCTCGGCGTTCAGGTTTGCCAACGGCGTCATCGGCAGCTTCACCTCCGGCTTCCGATACAACCACAACACCATCAGCCTCATCGGCTCGGAACAGTCGGTCTTCTACAGCGGCTATGGCGACGCTTTTACGCTGAAGAACGAACGCACATGGGAACAGACACAGGTCACGTGTCCCCATGTCGACGAGATTCGCGATGAGATGTGGGAGTTCGCCCAAGCCGTACTGGGGCGAGTGAGATATGAGGTCGACGGCGCCGAAGCGCGACGGGCGCTGCGTCTCGCTATTGGAGCGCGTAAAGCCGCCAGAACCAATATGCCCTTTAACTTCAACAGCAAAAAGCTTTAGCCAGGAGAGCTTTGATGGACTTGCCCTTTATTCCCAGGCCGCAGCAGTTGGAGCAACGAGACGGCGCTCTGTATCTGGATCGTCCACTCGTGGTGGTTCTGTCCGACAGCACGGACGAGGAGGATCGATTCGCCGCCGGTTATCTCTGCGAAATGCTCACCGCCGACCACGGTCTGGACGCCAGCGTGGACGAGGCCGGACCGGACGCGCTGGTCATCCGCATCGCTCGCGCCGCGGGCAAGGCCGAGGGGTACGTACTTGAAATCACGGACGACGGCGTCGCCATTACGGGCAACGACACCGCCGGCGTCTACTACGCCACACAGACCCTGCGCCAGTGCGTCACCACCGGGTCCGTCGGCCTGCAATTGCCCCACCTGCGCATCGAGGACGCGCCCGATCTCAAGTACCGGACCGTGCACTATGACACCAAGTATCATCAGGACACCTACGAGTACGTCCAGGGATTCATCCGCGAGCTGGCCCACTACAAGGCCAATATTCTTATCTGGGAATGGGAAGACAAGCTGGCCTACAAATGTCATCCGCAGCTCGGTGCCCCCGGCGCGTTCACGATCGAGCAGATGCAGGATCTGACGCGCTACGCCCGGCAGCACCATATCCAGATCGTGCCGCTCGTGCAGGGCCTCGGGCACGTGGCGTTCATCCTCAAGCATAAGGAGTTCCGGCACCTCCGCGAGATTCCGGATTCGGACTGGGAGTTCTGCCCCCTCAAAGAAGGGTCCTATGAACTCCTCTTCGAGATTTGGAAAGACGCTATGGAGGCCACTCCGGGCAGCGATTTTTTCCACATCGGCAGCGACGAGACGTACGAGTTGGGCCTCGGTGAAGGGTGCGGCTGCAAGGCCAAGGCGGAGAAAGACGGCAAGGAGTCATTGATGAATCTCTTTGTCACCAAATGCGCCGACTTCGTCGCCTCCCGGGGCCGGACGTGCCTTTCCTGGGGCGGGCGGTGGAATCCCCAGACGCCGACCATCACGCCGCCGCGGGAGATGGTCTGGACCGACGGGCAGGATGTGGAGTATCTCGAACAAGCCGGGGATGCGGGCTATCCCTGCTGGGTTTACGCGCCCAACACCGGCATTGTGCCTCTTATCGTCGGACTGCTGCCGTGGCACAAACATTCCATGTGGCGGGGCGAAGCTGGAAGCCTGCGTCCCGGCGGTTTTTTCGAGACGATGGATACCATCTCGCGGGCCTCGCGAAGCGGTGCCGTCGAGGGATCGATCACCACGAGTTGGGATGATTCGGGCCTGCACAACCAGATGTGGATGCCCCGCTTCGTCTGTGCGGCCGAGTTCTCGTGGAACCATGACCTCACCGACCTGGACGAGTGGATCGACCGTTTTTACGCCAATTACTTCGGCCCGCGGGTCCGGGACATGCGGGAATGTCAGCAGTTGCTGCAGGACGGGGCCCAGTTCTTCGAAGATACGCTGCAGCGAAGGGTCTGGCACTGGGGCGACGTCGGCAAGATGCACCTGCCGGACTTCCCTCGGGATGGCTTGGAGTACAACCCTTTCTGGAAGCGGCGATATGCCGGCCTTCTTCAGCAGGCGCAGACCTGGAAGATACGCATGGAACGGGCGCTGACGATTATCGACAAAAACCTCGGCCGGCCCGTCAAGCACGCCCACGACCTGGAGGTCATGGCTTCCTGCGCGAGGCTGATGCTGCACAACACGAAGCTGTTTCTGTTGCTGGCCGACATGGAGACGCATCTGGACAACGCCTACTATCACACCGGTTACAGTGACAGGCGCGCGTCGCTGGCGGAGCTTCGTCTCATGGAACGGGAGATCGGCGAGCACCTGGCCGGTAAGGAAAAGGTTTACGCCGACCTGGTGGCCTGCTGGGAGAAGACCCGCCTACCGAAGGGCTGTTCGACCGGGGATCACAAGTACTTCTACAAGCGCGAGCGTGCCCGGCACTTTGCCAACCGCACCGCGGACATGCGCTATCTCCTGGTAGATGAGGATCTGCTCGACCTGGAAGGCTATCTGGAGCGGCTCAAAGTGTACAACGACGCTTATGAGCAGAACGAGGTCGATGCATAGTCGATTGAGAGAGAAGATGTCGCCACCGGCCGAGTGGTAACCGGCAGGGCCTGAATGATAGGGACGTAGTGAGATTCAGCATAAGAATATATGCGTCGCATCAGTTATGGCGCTGCTGCTTTGGGCCACAGATGACACGGTGAAGGCCATGTTCGACGTGGAGAAGCTGGACAAGGACGGTTCGGTTGGCGCCAGGTTCACGGCGGACGGCATGACCGTGGAGGTCACCTTCGCCAAGACCGGCGACCTGGGGGCGCATCTGAGGCTCAGCAAAGGCAACACCGTCATTGTCAACCGGGCGCTCGCCAATACGGTCGAGGACGTCTACGCCAAATGGAAATCGGATCCACGCTTCCGTAACTGGATGACCAATGATGCCATGAAAGCCGTAATCCGAGCCAGGGAAGTCGATGCCTGGCGGCAGGCAAATCCACAGAAAAACACAGGAGACAATAAGTGAAATCATGGATCTTTTATGGCGTTGCTCTCGTTGCTTGCGCTTGGGTCGTTGGATCGTCGCCGGCCTATGGGGACAAGCCCAAGGCTTTCCTCGATAATGGCGATGTGAAAAGTGCGGCGCCACCTGTCTCCGTGGTCCCCTCTCCGCGTATCGACAGCGTGGTCATGGCTGACAGGCAACCCCAGGTTAAAGACCGGGCCACCATCTGGTATGACGATTTTGATCGGCGCGACAAGCCATACATGGAGTCCAGAGGCGGACGCACGAGCAAAGGCGCTTTCGGCGGCAAGGGCAAGTCTATGGAGTGCGTCTACAAGAAGGGCGCCAAAGGCACGGGCGATCGCAAAGTGATCTTCGGCGATGCAGGAGCCAGTCGCGGAAAGGCGGTGCGCAAGGGCGAGAAATTCGACGAGGTCTACGCCCGCTGGTACGTGAAGCACTCTTATGGCTGGACCGGCGGACATCCCGCCAAAATGGCACGGGTCACCAGCCTGGTCGATAGCCGTTGGAGCCAGATGATGATCGCCCACGTCTGGGGGTCCGGCAAAGACCGGCTTACCCTGGATCCTGTTCGTTGCGTACGGAACGGACGGATCGCCACCAGGCAATACAATGATTGGCGAGGCATGAAGTGGCTCGGGAACAAGCCCGCTTCCACCTTCCCCATCAGCGCCGGCAAAGAGTCCGGCTACTGGGTCCGTGTGGAGACCCAGGTCAAACTCAACACGCCCGGAAAGGCAGATGGCCTCAACCGCCTCTGGATCGACGGTCGGCTGGAATGTGAGCGACGCAATCTGGACTTCCGTGGCACCTATGGCAAGCACGGCATCAATGCCTTCTTCCTGGAGAGCTACTGGAACAAGGGCTCGCCCGTCGATCAGTATCGCTACTACGACAACCTGGTGGTGAGCACCAAGCCGATCGGACCGGTTACGACGCCGGCAAATCCCGTGCTCATCCGCAGGGCCTTCCATGGCCCCGGCGCTCTGGCGGATTGGGAGTTGGAGCTCGCCTCAGACTATGAGGGCAGGGACAGAGTCTTTACGGCCCGGGGGCTCAGGACCGCCCTGCAACTGACCGTCAACGCACGGAGCGGTTCGTTTTCCGGCTCTCTGGCTGAAAAAAAATCGCTCGCCGCTGGCAGGATCTATTACTGCCGCGTGCGACAGAAGAATGACAAGGGCGTCTGGAGCAACTGGAGCCGCTGGCACCAGGGATTCCGGGTGCAGTAGTTGGAGGCGACACATGACTGAAAAACTGCATATGGCAGTCGTAGGAGCCGGCGCCCGTGGACTATGGGTTATCGGTCATGAATTAATGCGCCGTGTCGATGATGTGGAGATACGCGCTCTTGTTGATATCGATATGGATGAGCTTGGCGCCCAGCCGCGCGGCGGCTAAGATGGCAAGGAGAAGCCATGAAATTGCAGAGGCTGTTCATACTGGTGGCGGTGGTTCTGCTGCCGTTGGGCGCCACGCGGGCGGCGAGCGAAGCGCCGGAGACGCTGATCGCCAAGGCCTTGAGAGAGGTGCGGGCGTTTGATTTCAAGAATGGCTACAGGCTCTATTCCAGGGCGTTGGCGAAGACCGGGAAGGGAAGCGAACTCTGGCAGACGGCTATCTTTGGCAAGGCCGTTTGCGCTCTGCAGATTTCCCCACCGACTCGGAAGCTTAACGAAGAGGCCTCGCAACTCTTCAGGCGGTTGCTCGCCGCCGCACCCAAGTCGCGTTACGCCACCCGGGCGCAGATGAATCTCGCCCGTATCGCCGAGATGATCGATTACGGCGGCGACAAACCCGACGTCGAAGAAGCCCGAAAGCTCTACCAAAAAGTCATCGATACCTATCCCGACAAGCCCATCGCCGGCGAGGCCACGCTCCGGCTGGCCGCCACCTACATCCGTACCTATAAGAAGAAGCAGGTGCTCAAGGGGATTGATATTCTCAAGAAATGGCTCGCCGGGCACGCCGACGATTTCCTGGCGACCACGATGTGGCAGTATGCGGCGGAGGCCTACTTGCGCCCATTGAACGATTACGTCAACTCCCTGGAGTGCTACGCCAAAGCCGAGGCGTTAGGCTTGGCCGAAAAGGGGCGGGAAGGCCGACTCTTCTGGCGAATAGCCCGTATGGCGCACCGCCTGATGGACAGGTATAAGCAGTCCGGAAAGACCAACCGGGCCGCGATATATCGCGATAAGGCGATTGCCTATTACACCAAGATCATCAAGGTCGCCCCACGTAGCGGCAAGGCCTACGAGTCACAGATCTATCTCAAGGCCCTCGGTGCACCGGTTCCGAAGATCAGGCTCTCTGAACGACTGGCGGCGATCAGGAAACAACCTGCTTCAGTCCCGGCCGGCAAAAAGGTCTCTAAATGAGCATCGATACGAGAGACACAACGCCTCGCAAGGGCTGGCGTAAATGGATCAACATGAACATGGTGGGCGTGCTGTTCCTGCTGACGGCTGTCGGCGTGAGTCTGTACCGCGTGATGAATATTCGTCCGGAGCAACGGTATCCGGGCAAGAAGATCATCCGCATCGCCCACTGGCAGTTGGAACTGGGCTATCGCGAGGCGATGCAGGCCGTCATCGACGAGTACGAGAAGATCAACCCGGACGTGAAGGTCATCCAGATGCCCGTCACCGGGAAGATTTACGCCCAGTGGCTCAATGTGCACCTGCTGGCGGGAACGGCCCCGGATATCGCGGAGATGGGATCTGCGAAAGCATCTCGGGACACGCGATATGTCGCCCGCTTCTTTGAGCCGCTCGGCGAGGTGGTCGCCAGGCCCAACCACTACAATGCCCTGAAATACGACACCAGTGGCGACGGGCTTGACCTCAGCGACGTGCCCTGGCGTGAGACTTTTGCCGACGGTATGCAGAGCGCCTACACGGAAGACCTGCAGGACTACTTCAGCGTCCCGACGTCGATGTTCACTGCGCGTCTCTTCTACAACAAGGATTTGCTCCGCCGGGCCACCGGGAAGAACGAACCGCCCGGGACGCTGGGCGAATTACTCGATGCCTGCGATAAGATCCGCCGCCTGGGTAAGCTAAACGGTGAGAACTACATCCCCATTGCCGGCAGCCGGGCTAACATGATCGAATTCGCCAAGGCGCTGGTCCGCTGGTTTACCGCCGGTCTGGAAGATGAGTTGGACCTGGACCTCAACGGGATAATCAGTCCCTATGAAAGCTATGGCGGCCTGGTGACGGGCAAGTGGTCCAAGGACACACCCCAGGTCAAAAACTACTTTGAATGTCTTCGCGAAATCTGCAGGCAGTTCCCCGAAGGATTCATGGGCATGGGACGCGAGCAGGCGACATTCCTCTTCACCATGGGCAAGGCCGGCATGATCGCCGCGGGCTCCTGGGACGCCGCGAGCTTCTTTAACCTGGCGAAGTTCGATGTCGGTGTGATGGAACTGCCCTTACCCGGCCCAGGTGAGCGGTGGGCCGACAGCGTTGTGGGGCGGGCCAACGAGGCGACTGTCTCCGGCGGGGCGTCGTATGGTGTCTCTATAGGTTCCAGGCACAAGGAGACCGCGATTGACTTCCTGCGATTCCTCACGAGCAAGCACGGCAACCAGTTGCTGAACCAAAAAGCCGAATGGGTGCCGGTAACGCTCGGGGCCAGGCCCTCGGATCGGATGCTTCCCTTTATGCCCGACCCGACGGGTTATTTAACGCACTTGGGCTTTCACCTGGGCGGTTTCACCCAGGCGACCTTCGAGGGTAAACTGGCGCTCTACCTCCAGGGCGAGATCGCTGATTACGACACCTTCGCCGACGCCTTCCTCAAGCCCCTGCTGAAACCCTCCGGCGGGGAGAAGGCCTGGATCAGGGGATACGACACGAAGCGCCGCTGGTCTCGAAATCAGGACCGTGTAATGAGCGTGCTGATCCTGCGGGGGTTGATGATGCCCGAGTCCGACGACGTGCCGACCAAGTATCGTCGTATATTAGCCCAACAGTTGCGACTACGAAACGGCCAGACGATCCGTTATGAGTTCGAGCAGGCTTACGGCAGGCCCATGGGCGAAAACTGACCGACTGAAAAAAATCGCCACACCGGATTCACCGCATTGTCACAGAGAAAAGATATATGGCGTCCGAATTGATAGAACACAACAGGCTCAGGTCCTGGCTGCGTCACAAAGGCCGGATGTACATGGTGCTTTACGCGCTGCTCCTGCCGACCTTTCTCGGAATGGCGTTGTTCAATTACTACCCGAAGTTCGAGACCATCCAGAAAAGCTTCTACATCTGGGACGGGTCGAGCATTGAGGAATTCAGCGGCCTGAAGAACTACATCGACATCTTCACCGCCGACCCGCAATTCCTCAACACCTTCAAACTCGCGGGGATTCTGCTGGTGGCCAACCTCTTCAAGATGTGGCCTTGCATTATCATCGCCATTGTGCTTCATCGCATACGGTCCGAGCGGTGGCGGTACATCTACCGCGTGCTGTTTGTAATTCCAATGGTCATCCCGTCGCTGGTGTGGCTGCTGATATGGAAGAGTTTTTATGATCCCACATCAGGAATTCTCAACCGCCTTCTTAATACCGTCGGCCTGATGGGTGTGCTCCAATGGCTGGATACGGCCATGCCGCAATTGGCGACGACCCTTTCACCGGTCAACAATACCGTCGGGAGCATTTTCGGGAATATCTGGGGTATGGGTGCATGGAGCCTTCTGGTGCTGGCGAGTATGGGCGGCGCCGCGGCCATTCGCAGACGCGTCCCCTGGCTGGTGATTCTATCAGTTGCCTTTCTATGCGCCAACGCCTTCGTCAGCAACGGTGAACAAATCATGCTAAGCATCTTCGGCCTATTCCATGGCGGCGTCGGCATCGCCGTCGCCCTGGCGATGGGCGTGGTGCTCTCGCGATCCTACGCCGGAGAATCGGCCCTGAAGTGGATCGGAGGATTGGGCGTGGCGGCCACCGTCATCCTGATCTTCACGACGATGATCTGGACCAGCCCGACCAACGCCTTCAATACCGGCATGCCGGCCTGGCTGGGGCATTCCAAACTGGTCATCCCGGCGATTATCTTCTGGGGCTTCCCCTGGGTGGGCACCATCGGCGTGCTGATTTACCTGGCCGGGCTGCAGGGCATCTCAGGCGACGTCTACGAGGCCGGCGAACTGGACGGCGTGGGGCCTATTCGAAAAATGTTCTCACTGGAACTGCCGCTGATCATGACGCAGGTCCGCATCAACCTGATCTTCATGACCATCGCCACACTGAATCAGTATGGCATGTTCCTGCTGCTGCTGGGGCCCCATGGCGGGCCGGATAACAAGGGCCTCGTGCCGGGCCTGTACATGTATCGCAAGGCGTTCATCGACCAGCAAATGGGCTACGCCTGTGCGTTGGGTATGGTGATGTTCGCCCTGATCCTGTGCATCACGATCTTCTACCAGAAGTATGTCAAGGTGGAGAAGTAATCCATGCCGCTACGAGTAAGTAAGAAAAAAGAGGCCATCAAGCACGCCATGCTGTGGTTCGTGCTGCTGCTTGCGTTCTTCCCGCTGCTGCTGATGTTCGTCGTCAGCTTCAAGAACAACGATCAGTTCATGAACAACCCCTGGTGGTTCGACGCCGTCAGCGACTGGCAGTGGGAGAACTGGGCCAAAGCGTGGGGCATCGTCTCCAACTACATCGCCAACTCGGTGGTCGTGGCGGTTGCGGCGGTTACATTGTGCCTGGTCATGGCCGTGCCGACCGCCTACGTGATGGCCCGCTACAAATTCCCCGGTAAGGGCGTGCTGTACTACGCGCTGGTGGGGTCGATGTTCCTGCCAGGCACGGCCGCGACGCTGGTGACGATGTTCATGCTCATCAGATCGCTCGGCCTGGTGAACAACCTGCTGGCGCTGATTCTCGTGGGCTCTGTGGGCGGGCAGATCGTCTCCGTGTTCATTTTGCGTCAGTTCATCGAGGACATCCCGAAGGAACTGTTCGAGTCGGCCCGCATCGACGGCGCCGGCCACTTCGGACAGATCCGCAACATCGTGCTTCCGATGAGCGGCTCGGTGCTGGGCACGCTGGCGATCATGCAGTTCCTGGGAAGTTGGAACAGCCTCATGCTGCCGCTGCTGGTGCTGCGGGATGACGAATTATGGACGATCCCCGTCGGACTGATGGCCCTCGACGGCGAGTACGTCAAACAATGGGGCGACATGATGGCCGGTTTCTCCATCGCGGCGCTCCCGCTGGTGATCCTGTTCTTCTTCACCATGCGGTTCTTCGTCAAGGGCCTCACCGCCGGGGCGGTGAAGGGATAACCGCCACCGGCTGCCAGGCGGCACGAAGAGAAGTCGGAATAACAGGCCGTTGCATAGCCGGTCACGCGTTCGCCACGTCAGGGCCGACTGCGCCGAGGCGAAGACTGCAGTAGTGGCCGGTCCGCAGGGGATGGTCATCGGTCTGATGAATTTTTCGCCAGAGGCCGGTCATCATGCGTCGAATGCGGTCTGACTGCGAGACGTCGGCTGCAAGGTTGTGCAACTCGTGGGGGTCGTCGTCCAGATTGTAGAGATCGTCGAAGTCGAACCCGTTGAATACCAGCTTCCATGGTCCGCTCCAGTATACGCGCTGCGTCACTGCGAAACGCGTGCCCTCGTACTCCGCATACCCGGTTGTGAAGTCGCCGGCTGCGCCGTTCGGATCGCGCAAGACCTTCGCGAATGATCGTGAATCCGGCGCGTCGATTGGCTCGGCGCCGGTCAGTTCCAGGATGGTCGGGCAAAGATCGTGCAGGCCGACGCGGGCGTCCGTGCTTACGCCAGAGGCCACGCTACCGCCGCGCACGATCATCGGGATGTTGTATATCTCCTCGAATGCGCCGAAGTTGTGGGCGTCCATACCGTGGCCACCCATGTACCTGCCGTGGTCGGACGTGGCGATCACAATCGTGTCATCCAGTTGCCCGGTATCTTCGAGTTGCTCCAGGAGCAGGCCCAACTGCGCGTCTATCGCCGCCGCCCCGGCCCCACCGGCGGATTGGCCCAAGATTGCCTCCTCCGGGTGGCCCTCGATCACGTTGCCGGACATCTTCAGGCCGCTGACGCCCTGTTCCAGCCAGATCGCGTGCAACTGCGTCCGCGCGTCGTCTCCTGGCGTCAATCCGGCTTCGCTTTCAGCTACGCCGTGACAAAGCGGGCGAGGAGATTCCGCTTCGCGGGCGCCCGCGCTGCGCTTGGCGTCGAACCCCCGGAGCGTCTGGTTTCGCCATCCGGGGGAGTTCGATAACTCTTACCAATGTCACAGAAGGCCAGGATTTAAACCCTGCCCCTCTGTGACAGCGGGCGAGCGGATTCGAACCGCCGACGTCCAGCTTGGGAAGCGAACTCGTCTTGTGTTTATTCTTTTCACGACAAACACTTACGGCATCAACCTGCACTGGGTGACCAACTTGGTGCAGGCCGGTCATCACGTCGCCCGTGTCGCGCTCTGACATAGGCTTACGGCCGATTCCTGCGGGAAGACGCGCTATGCAAGATTGCCTTTGAAAAACCTTTGACTAATAAACCTTGCGGCCGTATCTTTTATTAGTGACGGCCGCTATTAAAGCGGGCTTTCACAGAGGCGAACACTATGAAAGCGACGGGCACCTACATCACGACCTCGACAGCAGGCGAATCCTTCAAGGCCTTCGTGCCGAATCCTTTGCCGCCAGACCCTCCGATCGCGCTGGCGAGCAAGGACCATGATCTGATCGAGAAGGCCAATCGAGCTCTCGGCCGGCTCGACGGCGTCACGACGCTGCTGCCGGACGTCTCGTTGTTCCTGTACTTCTACGTTCGCAAGGAGGCCGTGCTGTCCTCGCAGATCGAGGGCACGCAGTCGTCGTTCTCCGACCTGCTGCTGCACGAGGAGGCCCTCGCCCCCGGCGTGCCGCTGGACGACGTGCAGGAGGTTAGCAACTACGTCGCCGCCATGAACCACGGGCTCACTCGGCTTCGGAAGGATGACTTCCCCTTGTCGCTCCGCCTGATTCGCGAGATGCACAAGGTGCTGCTGTCGAAGGGACGCGGCAGCGACAAGACGCCTGGCGAGTTCCGGCGCAGTCAGAACTGGCTGGGCGGCACCCGGCCGGGTAACGCCAGGTTCGTCCCGCCGCCGCCGGACCGCGTGGCCGAGTGCATGAGCAACCTGGAGAAGTTCCTGCACGACCAGCCCAACCGAACGCCAGTGCTGATCAAGGCGGCTCTGGCACACGTGCAGTTCGAGACGATCCACCCGTTCCTCGACGGTAACGGCCGACTGGGGCGGTTGCTGATCGCGCTGATCCTCTGTGCCGAGGGGGCTCTGGCCCAGCCGCTGCTGTACCTAAGCCTATTCTTCAAGCAGCATCGCCAGGAGTACTACGACCGCCTCGACGCCGTGCGGCTCAAGGGCGACTGGCTCGGCTGGCTGCAGTTCTTCCTGGAGGGCGTGGAGCAGACCGCCCAGCAGGCCGCCGACACGGCCGGGCGCATCTTGAAGCTGTTCGATGAGGACCGCCGCAAGATCGAAGACCTGGGCCGCAAAGCCGGTTCAGTACACCGCGTGCATGACCTGCTCCGGCGGCACCCGATCACGACGATCTCGAACGCAACGAAGCAGCTCAGCATGACTACGCCCACGGTTGGCAGCGCCATCGAGTCCCTGGAGACCCTCGGCATCGTCCGCGAAATCACAGGCAAGCAACGCGACCGCATCTACGTCTACGACCCGTACGTGAAGATTCTCGACGAGGGCACCCAGCCGCTTCCATAGACGTGCATCCAAAGGTGGCAGACGGGGGATCAGTCTATTTCCCGAATATTGCCTGTCAGGCAATTCCCCGCAAACGGAGTCACCGACGCCGTGAGCGGTGTTTCCGGCGTGTACACACAATCGCCATTCTTGGCCGATGTGCGAAGACAATCGCCACCTTCGAGACTTCTCTGCCGACAATGGCCAGATGTGCGATATGTTCCCCTGGCCGAGGCCCGGGAAGGCCTGATCGCCGACGATGCGATTGCGCGGGCGATTCTCTGGGGCGACCTGCTCGAAAGCCACGCGCGGCGCATCTACTCGGCGGGTATCGATCCGGGTGTCGTCCATGCCCGGGCGCTGGCCAGGCGGATCGTCGCCGACGAGGTTCCCGACGGCTTCACCGAGCGGGACATCTACCGCAATCACTGGTCGATGCTCAGCGATAAGCACCAGGTGCAACTGGCCGTCGCCGAGCTGGTCGAACTGGACTGGCTGCGGATCGAGACGCAGCCGACGCAGGGCCGGCCGAAGGTGGTCCACCGCATCAACCCGGCGGCCAGGGCCATGCGCATGTGAACACGGGGCCCGGGGCGCGCAGTGCCAAAAGTGCCAAAAGGTCGGGTAATCACCTGAATCGGTGGGCTTTTGGCACTTTTGGCACCCCGGCACTGGGGTGAGCGCATGCGGTGGATTACTGCCGGAATTCATCTGAAAAGCCCTTGAGCTGTTCGGCGACAGGCCGCTGAGTGTGTTATGGACGGGCATAACGGAAGCCCGGGGAAGGAAAAACCAATGGCTGCGGTTTACAAGAAGAAGTA
>JAJRYB010000028.1 GCA_024275995.1 Planctomycetota bacterium
AGCCTCACCGCGCAGGGGCGGGCGACCGCACGCTGGCTGGGCGCGCTTCCGCTTATCGTGCTGCTTATCCTGTATTTTCTCGTCGATTCGCAGGGCGTCGAGTCGCTGCTCCGCGACGACGTCGGAAAAGCGATCATCGTCTTCATCCTGTTCCTGAACATCGCCGGATTCCTCTGGATCCGGAAAATCGTGGATATCGACATCTGACAAATGACCGGCATGCCCGACATGACGATTTCGGTTGCTGCCCTGCTGGCTGCGGGACAGTGGGAACTCCTCATACAGGTTGCCATGTCCGCGCTGATCTTCTTCTGTCTCTTTTTCCTGGTGATCGGCGTGTTCGGACAGGCCGGCGAAGTGCACCTCTCGCCCGAGCGGGCCTCGGCGCTGGCTACGGGGCACTCGGACCGAACCACCGTTTTCGAGAACGCGTTCTTCCGCCCTCCGCTTTGGCTGCTGCTGGTGGCGACCCACCGGTTTTCCGCGCCGAGGCTGAAGGGATGGATTCGACGCCAGCTTGTCGCAACGGGCAACCAGAACTACTATACGCCGGAGGAATATCTGGCCCTTTCGCTGATGGTGGGAATTATCTGCGCCGTCGTGCTGGAAGTCGGAAACATTCTGGCGACGGGAAACCTGAGCGTGACTTTACCGATCGTGGGACTGCTGGGAGGCGTTATCCTTGCGATAGCCCAACTCCACAGCACCGCCTCCAAGCGCGCCCGGCTGATATCGAAGCGCGTACCGTATGCCCTGGACCTGATCGCACTGGCGATGGGCGCCGGAGCAACGTTCATCGAGGCGGTAAAAACCATCGTTCGTGAAGACCAGGCCGATCCGTTTAACGTCGAGCTGCGCACGCTGCTGGCGGAGATGGAACTCGGCACGACGCGGCGCAAGGCGTTGCAGAACCTCGCCGAGAGGATTCCACTGGAGGAGCTTCGCAGCATCATCGCCAGCGTGATCCAGGCGGAGGAACTCGGAACGCCGCTGGGCGATGTGTTGCACGACCAGGCGACGCTGCTGCGTTTGCAGAGGTCGGTTCATGCGGAGCAGGCCGCCGCCGTCGCAAGTGTTCGCATCCTGATCCCGTGCCTGCTGCTGGTGCTGGCCGTGGTGCTCGCGGTGTTCGGGCCGGCGATTCTGCGGGTGATCCGCAGGGGGCTGTTCTGATGCAGGGCGTTCGTCCGCAGATACTGTTCGTCTCCGGCCCTCAGACGGGGCAGCGCGTCTACCTGATGAGCGACGAGGTTCTTCTCGGTCGATCGCCGTCCTGCCAGATCGTTATCGTCGAAGAATTCGTTTCTCGCCGGCATTGCAGGTTTACGCTTACCGAAGACGGGTGGATCGCGGAGAACCTTTCGGACGCCGGGACGCGGATCAACCGCAAAAAGTACAAGAGGGGCAAGCGGATCCTGCTCGATACTTCCGACCTGCTCCATGTAGGAAGGGACACGCGGATGCTCTTCGTGCTCCCGGAGGACGATCCGGACGAGGCGCTGGCTGCCTTTCTGGAAAAGAATCCGCAATTCAAGCCGGCTGAATCCGAACCGCGGAGCGAACCCGTCGGCGAGGAAGAGCCGCTTCCCGAACCGGATGAGGCCCGAACCGCTCCCGTCCAGGTATCTCTAGCCGACGAAGCGGCAGAAACGGCCGAAGATGCGCTCGCCGCCCAGCGCAAGGCGAAGATCCGCAAGTATGCCATCCTGTTCGGCGCCTACATTGTAGTGCTGGCTGTATTGGCGGCGCTGTTTGCATCGCGTGGATGCGGCGAAGACACGCAGACGCCGCAAAAATTGAAGATTCTCGAAGCCGAGCAGATCACGGGCATTCTCACCGCCCCCCTGGAGCGATCGCACGCGCCCAGCGCAGCCGCACAGGAACTCAAGAACGCGATGAGCTATTACGATCTCCGCGCGATGAAGCCGTCCAATCGCTACCGATGCGTGCGAAGTTTCCAACTGTACCTTGCCTACAGGGAAAGCCCGGACTTCGAGAACCCCCAGCACGAGCGCTACTTCCTGCGTGTGCGAAGCGAGCTGACCAGGCTGGTCAACGATAAGTACCTGCGAGCCTACGGGTACATGAAGGCGAGGAACTGGCTGCGAGCCAAGGAAATCTACGATGAGCTGCTCCTGATCGTTCCGGAGCGCGACCCCCGCGAGCCGGTCTACCGAAAGCTGGTGAAAAACATTCTTCGCCTATCTTCCTACGCCGCAAGAAAGGCGAAGGAAACCGGGAAGAAGAACTGAGAAACAAAGCGATCAGCATTCAGCGTTCAGCAATTCAGATCTTGTTAAGCCGTGGGCGGAACGCCCACGAACCACCGGTTAAATTTGCAACAGATACTTATCATCCTCACTCGTAAAGACGGCTGGCTCTTTCGGCACGAGCGAAATATCGAATTGCCCGACCAGTTCGTCCATGGACGCCTCCAGCCTTCGCTCAGGTGGCATTGGCTCGATTGAAATCGTTCATCAGCCCGCTTCGTGCAACCAGTTCCTGCAGCGGTCCGAACTGCTGCTCGAACAGATGGCGATAGTATCCCCCCGCGTTGAGCAGGTCCTCGTGTTTTCCCTGTTCCACAAGGCGCCCTTCGTGGAACACGAGAATTTTCTCCGCCCCCATGATGGTCGAAAGACGGTGAGCGATAATCAGCGACGTTCTATCGTCCATCACACGGTCCAGTGCCTCGGTGATAAGATTTTCACTTTCGCTGTCGAGGCTGCTGGTGGCTTCATCGAGTATCAGTATTCGCGGGTTTTGCAGAAGCGTTCGCGCCAGGGAAATGCGTTGTCGCTGTCCCCCGGAAAGGTTCATTCCGCGTTCGCCGATGACGGTATCGTATTTTTCAGGAAGCGAGAGTATGAAATCGTGTACGTTTGCCGTCCTGGCCGCTTCGACAATTTCATGAAAGCTGGCGTTTTTACGTCCGTATCTGAGGTTCTCGTGGATGGTTCCGGAGAACAGGATGGATTCCTGGAGAACGATCCCGATCCCCCGTCTCAGCGTCCGGACCTTGTAATCGCGTATGTCCACCCCGTCGATGCGGATCGCCCCGCCTGTTACGTCGTACAGGCGCGGAATGAGCGTTACAAGCGTGCTCTTGCCCGCGCCACTTTCCCCGACGATTGCGACGTGCTGGCCCGGAGGAACGGTGAAACTCACATTCCGCAGGATATCCGGTCCGGAGGGATAGGCAAAAGTGACATCGTCGAAATCGAGACCACCCATTCCGATTACCCGGTCCGTCGCGCCGGGCCTGTTGCGAACTTCCGGAACGACGTCGAATACCGCGAATATCCGCTCGATGGCCGCCATCGAGGTCTGGTACGTTATGTTGATCTGGCTGAAGCGCCGGATGGGCAGGTAGAGCATGGCCGCCGATCCGGTGAACTGGAGCAGTTGGCCTACGGTGATACCTCCACCCGCCACGGCAAGGTAGCCTCCGACTATCCATACCGCGAGCGTCGCCAAACTGACCAGGAATTCACTTGAGGCGCTCAGGGTCTGGCTGAGTATTCCGCGCCGGATCGTTCGCCCTCGCAGTTCGTCCGCCTTCACGGCGAACTCCTGCGATTCCCATTTTTCCTGCGCGAAACTCTGGACCACGGCGATCCCCGCGAGACGCTCTACTACTGAACCGCTCATTACGGACGTCTGTTCCTGAACGTCGCGACTGGCCTGGCGAATACGCGGATTGATCTTGCGATAGAGAATCCCGTAGAACGGAAGGACGGCCAGGACTATCAGCGTCAGTGTCGTACTTATGGAAAACAGCACGACCAGCGCCGCTGCGCCGCTGATGGCGTCGATACTCACATTGACGATACCGGCGTTCATCATCTGCTGGGAAACACCGATATCGCTCATAAGCCGGCTGAGGATCGAACCGGTCGGACGTGACTGGTGAAAACCAAGGTCCAGACGTTGAAGGTGCTTCCAGAGCGACTGGCGAATATCGAACGCGATGGATGATGTGAGGCGAACGGTGAAGAATCCGCGAATGAAAATGGCTATCCCCGTAAGGACGATCACGCCGGCAAGCAGGGCTGCATATTGCCACAGCAGGGAAAGTTGTCCCGCCTGGTCAAGCCGTCCGGTGTTGAGAATCACGCGATCGACGAGCCTTCCGGTGAAATAGGGAATCAACAG
Organism: Planctomycetota bacterium; assembly: GCA_024275995.1. Taxonomy (GTDB): domain Bacteria; phylum Planctomycetota; class Phycisphaerae; order SM23-33; family SM23-33; genus JAJRYB01. The sequence goes on from JAJRYB010000028.1 coordinate 4,156, forward strand.
AGGAAGTGTGAATTTTGCGATACCGGCAAGGATGACAATCAGCAGCCACCAACGGTATGGCCTGGCGAAACTCAAATAACGCAACAAGACGTGCTTTTTCGACGAACTCATGATCCTGCGACCTTTCGCAGGGGGTGTATTATCGACTTTCCTGCGAAAATAACAAGCCGCCGGGCAAACTTGAAGGAACGACGTTCTGCAGAGTTCAGCTTTTTAACAGGTACTCGTCGTCGGCGCGCGTAAAGACGACGGGTTCTTTCGGTACGAGCGAAATGTCGAACCGCCCGATAAGCTCGTCCATAGACGCCTCCCGCCGCCGCTCCAGCAGCCCGCACCAGTATCCCAGAAGCCCGAGCATCCGTTCGGCGCTCGCGCCGCGCCGGCGATAGTACGACAGGCGGGTGTCGCCGTGTCGTTTGGCCAGGCGCCGCCCATCCTCGCCCTCGACGAGCGGAACGTGCCAATATTCCACCTCCGGCGGAAGGTTCAGCAGCCTGCGGAGATGAATCTGCCTCGCGGCCGAGTCCAGCAGGTCATCGGCGCGCACTATGGCGTTTACGCCGCTCTCGGCGTCGTCCACCGTGACGGCGAGCTGGTATGCCGCCAGGCCGTGACTTCGGAACACGACGAAGTCCCCGCCCTCGACGGACAGGTTGAATCGCTGCTTTCCGGCAAAACGGTCCTCGAAGGTTATTTCCACGTCGTCCACAATCGCGCGCCACGCGGGCGGCCGCGGGGAAGCAGCCCTCGCCTGGGCTTCATCGGCGAATCGTCCGCGGCACGTTCCGGGGTATGTTCCTCTCGTCTCGTCGCGGTGGGGTGCCCCGGCGGCGAGTTCGATGTCCTTTCGGCTGCAGAGGCAGGGGTAGGCCAGGCCCGCGGCTACGAGTTTTTTCAGAGCTGCCTGGTAGGCGTCCGTTCGCCGGGACTGGTACACCGGCGGTTCTTCCCATTCCAGGCCCAGCCAGGACAGATCGTCCAGCGTATCTTCTGCCGATCCCGCCCTGACTCGCGGTGAGTCCAGGTCTTCTATCCGCATCAGGACGCGCCAGCCGTTGCGCCTGGCCAGCAGGTGGTTCAACAGAAACGTGCGTGCGTTTCCAAGGTGCAGCGCTCCGGTGGGAGAGGGCGCCAGGCGTGTTATGGTCTCGCTCATGAGGTCGAATGATACTCGCGGCACTTGCCACGTTCCAGTCTATCGGATAGGCTCCTGATCGATGGACAAATCCCGCACCCAACCCGACCTTTCCTCCGATGCGTCCCGTGAACCGCGAAGCACGTTGTGCATCCTGCTGCTCCTTGCGCTCATCGCGGTCGTTATCGGTATTGCCGCGCACGGGCCGACGAATATTTACGCCTACGCGCAGTTGTGGAACGTGGGTTCGGGTATCGGAATGCTGGAAAGTGGAAACTGGCTGCTACCCCGCAACCAGCTCGGCGTGTTCGCACGCAAGCCGCAACTGTTCCCGTGGATCGTCGCCGGGATAATGAAAATCACCGGCGTTTGTGAAGACGTCACGTTCCGGATGCCGACTATCCTGGCGTCGTTTGGAACCGGGGTGCTGATATTCCTGCTCGCAAGGCGGTGGTTCAACAGGCGCATCGGACTGATGGCGGCGTGCCTGTGGGCGACGGGGATGCACATGAGCCGAATTATTTACCAGGCGACGACGGATATGCTGCTGACGTTCTGGATAACGCTGGCGATTTTCTGCGGTGACCGCCTGCTGTTCCATCCCTCCGGGCGCTCCAGACGGGGTCGCTGGCTCGTGACGTTCTGGTTGGCGATGATCCTCGCCTCTCTCACAAAGGGGTGGGGCATCATCAACTTTACGATTGTCGGATTCATGTTCGTTCTGGCGGCAGTGCTCCGCCCCGGTTTCGGAGCCGCCGGTCGCGCCGAAACTTTCGCGGGGCGCGTATTGCTGGCGGCACGTCTCATCTGGCGGCGCTTCTACAAGGTCGTCGTGCGCACCCGCTTGGGCTGGGGCGTCCTGGCGTATCTTGCGGTGCTTGGTCCTGTTCTCGTCGGGATGCTCGCCCAGGGTGGAAAGGAATTCGCCGACGACCTGTACTTCGAGATATGGCAGCGGATTACCGGCGTCGGACAAAGCCCGCCGTCAGGAAGTACGGTCCCGGCGGCTATCTACCTGATCTACAGTCCGGTTCCGAGTTCGCTGCTGGCGCTGATATCGCTGGCGCTTGTAACGCCGGGGCGATGGTTCAAACGATCCAGCCCGATCTCGCTACCGCTCTGCTGGGTTCTGGCGGTGGTGATTCCATTCTCACTTACGCACGCTTTCAGGCCCGATTACCTGCTTCCCAGCTACGGGGCCCTGGCGATCATGGGCGCCTGGGCGGTGGAATACATCGCCCGGCAAGGTCGAGAGGCACACAGGCGCCTCAGCCTTCTGCGTCATGCGTGCGCCGCAATAGCGGTGCTGATAAGCCTTGCGATCATTGTGCTTCCCGTGATGGTTCTCTACCGTGAGGAAATACCCTTCGCGATCGGAAAAGCGTTCCGCGCGCCCGCATACGTAGCCGCCGAAACGTGGTGGGTCATGGCGGCGCTTCCACCGATCGGCCTGGTGCTGCTGCTGCTGGCCGTTCGCAGCAGCCTGAAGTGGCAGCTTCGGCGAGTGGCGGCAGTTACTATCGTCGGGATGCTCGGCGTGCTGTTCATGTATACGCACTTTTTCAGCAGGCACGCGAGCAGCGGCGTGGGGGAGCGGATGCGCCAATTCGCCCACGAGGTGAGACCGATCGTCGGCGACGACGCTTTTGCAGCACGCAGGATCGAGCAGCTCGCCACGGAGCTGTACCTTGGTCGTTTCGGCTGGAGGATCGAAAGCGTCGAGCAGTTGAACCAGACCGCCTGCACGTGGCTGATTACCTGCGATTACGGGTTGAGCACGCTGCCGGCGCGACTGCTGGACGGAAAACCGGACGCCGCGTGGAAGATAGGACATCGGCCGGATGAACTCGGCGAGGTCGTGCGACGAAGCCCGCCCCTGAAGACCGACATCGACTGGGGGCACATGTACCTCATCCGCCTGAAGCCCACGATTGAGCTTCTCCCGGCATCGCAACCGGCGACAAGCGAGTCTATAAGCCTGCCCGTCAGTCGTTCGTCGCCTTCGTCGGACCGAAGTGAATGAAGTACAGGTTCCGGAGGTAGATGATCATGTTCAGGCTGAACCCCGCGATGAACACCGGGTCCCTCTTGTAGATGGAGTAGCTCAGCAGGACGATGGTCCCCGTCAGCGAGAGGTACCAGAACGCCACGGGTACGACCGATTTCTTTTTCAGCTCGGTTGCGATCCACTGCACGATGAACCGCATTCCGAAAATGAACTGCCCGAAGAATCCGACCACCAGCCACATTGCGGGAATTTTTTCTGCCTCCAGCCTGGCGTTCAACCGGGCGACTTCCGTTTCCAGCGCGTCGATTTTTGTAGCGGCGTCTTCTTCCGGCGTGGGCGCATCTGCCGCCAGGGCGGTTCGCTGCGGAAGGGGGCCGAATACGACGGCCAGTAACGCCGCGGATACGACGGCGACCGTGAGTTTGCTCATCGCGTTTTCCTTTCCCGCGTGATCAGTCTGATTTTTTTACCACAAAGTTCACAAAGAACACGAAGGTCACGGAGAATTTTATATCAAGAACGGTTCCCATATGACCGTGTTGGCTGCATTCTGTCAGTCGATGGTCAATACCGGCACATGATTTTTCAAACTTTGTGATCTTCGTGGTCTTTGTGGCTATGAAATATCAGGACTGGAGGTAGTATAATCGCCGGGGCAATGCGAAACACGTCCCAGTGCAAACGAGTTATTATCAATGCCGACGACTTCGGTTTTTCCGAAGGCGTTACGGAAGGTATTCTGCGCGCTCACATGGACGGCGTGGTTACGTCCACGACGATAACGGCGAACATGCCCGCGGCGCAGGACGCAGCCGACCGGCTCGCCGGAGCGCCTCGGCTGGGCGTCGGCGTGCACCTGAACGTTACGCAGGGTCCGCCGCTCTCGCGAAAGGGGCGTTCTCTTGCCGGTCCTCGCGGCGTGATGGATCGCAAAGCCCCGCAGCTTTTCCGCGCCATGTTGTTCAGGCCATGGCTGCTCGACGCGATCGAGGTGGAGTGCGACGCGCAGATCCGCTGGGCTATCGCTCGCGGTATCGCCCCGACTCACCTGGACTCTCATCGTCACGTACACGGCTACTGGCCGATTTTCGGGCGTGTGGCGAGGCTCGCGAGACGGTATCATATTCCGTTCGTACGCTGGTACGCCGCCACGCCTGCCTTTTGCGGGCGCGGCCCGGGTCGGTCCCAGAGGAGCGTCGGCAGGATGTTAAACCTGTTCGGCGGTGGTATGGTGGTCCTTTCGCCCGGCTTGCGGGGCACGCGAGGTACGCTGGGAATCGCCTCGACGGGCCGGATCGACGTGTCCTGGCTGATCGACGCCGCGCTGAACATGCCGGCCGGCGTGTGGGAAATCATGACGCATCCGGGCCGACCCGACGGGTTGGACGCCTCCCATACGCGGCTGATCGAAAGCAGGCGGATGGAGATGGACGCATTGTGCAGTCCATCCGTCGCACAGGCATTCGAGAGAAATGGCATCGAGCTGATCCACTATGGTCAAATCGGACGAAACAGTTGAAGCCGTCGGCGCGGTCGATTTCAGCATCGTCGTGCCGTTCTACAACGAAGAGGGAATCGTAGAGAAACTCTGCCGGCGCATCGTGCGCGTCATGGAGAACGTGCCCGGAGACTACGAGCTTATCACAGTAAACGACGGAAGCACCGACGGGACGGGCGAACTGCTGGAGAAACTCGCGCGACAGGAGGGGTGTATCATATTCGTGGATCTTCGGCGAAACTTCGGCCAGGCGACCGCTCTACAGGCGGGGTTCGACCAGGCATGCGGACAAATCGTCATCGCGCTGGACGGGGACATGCAGCACGATCCCTACGAGATACCGATATTCATCGAGAAACTCCGCGAGGGGTACGATATCGTGAGCGGATGGCGGGTCCGGAGGGGGGACAGCCTCTTTCTGCGCCGCCTGCCGTCGCGAATCGCCAACTGGATGCTGGCGAAAGTTTCCGGCGTGAAGCTGCACGACTTCGGTACGACGTTCAAGGCGTATCGGAGGGAAATATTGAGGGACGTCCGATTGTACGGAGACATGCACAGGTTCGTGCCGGCCGTCTGCGCCCGCCTGGGCGCGAAGATCTGCGAGGTGCCCATCAAGAACGTCCGCCGCCCGTCCGGGAAAAGCAACTACGGTCTGGCGAGAACGTTCTGCGTGGCGATGGATATCATTACGCTGAAGTTCATCGGCGGATACCTTACGCGCCCGCTGCACTTTTTCGGTAAGTGGGGCCTGCTGTTTCTGCTGGCAGGAGCCGGTATCCTCGGATACGGACTGGTTCGCAAGATCGTGCAGTGGAACACGTTTCATCTTTTCACACAGCACGGTCCGCTTATGGCGCTGGGGTTCATGCTGGTCCTGGCGGCGATGCTGTTCCTGGCGACCGGACTGATCGGCGAACTGCTCATGCGGATCTACTTCGAGTCCTCCGGCGCTCAAACGTACGCGGTGAGGCGCGTCGTGCGGAAGGGGCCGCCGGGCAAACTCGGCGAGTCGGAAGAAACGCCGAATTGACGTCGATTTCGGCGCTTTTGGAGGAGTTTCGCCTACACATTCGTCCGTGCTTTTGCGATAATATGCCACCCGTCGAGAATCGCTCTCGCAGGGCAGGTCCGCACGGGACCTTAACCGATCGACCAATGGGTGTATCTACCTGTAAATACGGAGCTTAGGCTTGTCGGAAGAAGTCGAGAATAACGGATTGGAATCCCCCGCGGAAGACAAGAGCACCGCTACGGTCAAGCTCGCGCAGGTGATGTTCAACAACGAGCGCGTTGAGGACCTCGCCATCGAAGATGAAATGCGCGAGAGCTACCTGACCTACGCGATGAGCACCATCGTGGACCGCGCACTTCCGGACGTTCGCGACGGTCTGAAACCCTCCCAGCGGCGCGTGCTGGTTGCGATGAACGACCTGAACCTCGGCCCGCGCTCCAAGCACCGCAAGTGCGCCAAGATCGCCGGCGACACATCCGGAAACTACCATCCGCACGGCGAGGGCGTCGTGTATCCGACGCTCGTCCGCATGGGGCAGAATTGGGCGATGCGATATCCGCTGATCGATCCGCAGGGCAACTTCGGTTCCATCGACGGCGACCCGTGGGCGGCGATGCGATACACCGAGGCGCGCATGACGGCGCCGGCGGCGGTGATGATGGAGGACCTGAACCTCGACACGGTGGACATGCGGCCCAACTACGACGACACGCGCACCGAGCCGAGTGTCCTGACCAGCAAGTTCCCCAACCTGCTGGTCAACGGCTCGCAGGGCATCGCCGTTGGGATGGCTACGAGCATCCCGCCGCACAATCTCAGGGAAGTGTGCGACGCGCTGGTGCACATCATCGACAATCCGGACGCCACCATCGAAGACATCATGAAGTTCGTGAAGGGTCCGGATTTTCCGACGGGCGGTCTGATCTGCGGGCGCAAGGGGATCCTGGACGGTTACAGGACCGGGCGCGGGCGGATTTACGTTCGCGCCAAAATGCACACCGAGCAGTCGCGCGGCGGGAAAAACCTGATAATCATCACCGAGATTCCCTACCAGGTGCTCAAGGCCACGATCATCGAGCGGATCGCGGATGTCGTGAAGGCCGGGCGAATTCCGGGAGTCACCGACGTTCAGGACCACTCCGACCGGACGGGCATGCGGATCGTGGTCGAGATGAAGAAGGGCGCCGAACCTACGGTGGTTATCAACCAGCTTTACCGGTACACGCCGCTCCAGTCGACGTTCAGCATAATCAACATATCGCTGGTTAACCGCGCGCCCCGTACGCTTACGCTGCGCCAGGTGATGGTGGAGTTCATCAAGCATCGCAAGGACGTGATCCGTCGCCGGACGGCGTTCCTGCTGCGTCGCACCCGCCAGCGGGCGCACATACTGGAAGGGTTGATCCTCGCGGTCGCGGATATCGACCGGATCATCGAGTTGATCAAGAAGTCTCGTGACGTTCCCACCGCTCGCGAATCGTTGATGAAGCTCAATCTCCGCCTGACGGAGGCGGCGACGGTCCGCAGCCTGCTGCCGGAGTCCTTCGTCAAGCTCGCCGGAGAAAGCGATCAGACCCTCACCGGCGTCCAGGCGGACGCGATTCTCGCCATGCAGCTCCAGCGTCTGACCGGTCTGGAGATCGAGAAGCTCGCCCGCGATTACAGCCGGCTCGTCGAGGAAATCGAAGGATACGAAGCGATTCTCGCGCAGGAAGCCCTGCTGCTGGACATTATTCGCGAAGACATCTACGAGATGAAGGACAAGTACGGCGACGATCGCCGCACGGAAATCGTCGGCGACGCGGCGGACCTCGACATCGAGGACCTCATCGCCGAGGAAGACGTCGTCGTGACGCTCACGCACGAGGGCTACATCAAGCGCATGCCCCTGACGACGTATCGCAGGCAAGGTCGCGGTGGGAAGGGTATTATCGGTTCGGATTCCCGCGAGGGCGATTTCGTCGAGGAGTTGTTCATCGCTTCGACGCACGATTACATGCTGGTGCTGCTGAACAACGGTCGGCTTCACTGGTTGAAGGTGTACGATATTCCCTCGATGACCAGGCAGTCCAAGGGCAGGGCGATCGTCAACCTGCTTCAGATCAGGCAGAACGAGAAAATTTGCGACGTCGTGGCGGTGCGCGAGTTCGACGATCGTTTCTTCATGACGGTTACGCGAAACGGGAAGGTTAAAAAGACCGCGCTCAAGGCGTATTCGAATCCTCGCCGGAACGGTATCCAGGCGACGGGCCTGGACTCCGGAGACGCCGTCATCGGCGTCGCCATTACCAGCGGTGGCGACGAGATCGTCCTGGGCACGTCAAACGGGCAGGCGATCCGCTTCAAGGAGACGGACGTTCGGGCGATGGGCAGGACCGCAGCCGGGGTGCGGGGGATCAACCTTCGCAAGGGCGACTCGGTGGTTGGAATGGCGATCGTGGACCCCTACGCCACGCTGCTGACGGTCTGTGAAAACGGGCATGGAAAGCGGACGAGCTTCGACGAGTACCGCCTGCAGTCTCGCGGCGGATACGGGATTATCAACATCAAGGCAACCGAACGAAACGGCAAGGTAGTCGGAATGAAGAGCATTCGCGACGCCGACGAGCTTATGCTGATAACCTCGGGGGGAATGATCGTCCGCACGGGTATCGACGAGTTGCGTACCATCGGCCGGGCAACCCAGGGCGTTCGTCTGATCGCCCTTAAACCGAAGCACAAGCTTGTTTCGATCGCGCGGGTGGTGACGGAAGATTCCGTCCAGGGCAAGCTTCCGCTGTCGCTTTCCGGAAAGGCGGACGCCGAAGACGCCGAAGATGCGGACGATTCCGGCGAACGGGACGATCCGAAGGAAGAGACACAGCCGGAGCGGCCGGAAGAAACCCCCGACGACGCTCCGCCGGAAGCGGATGACGAGCGGGAAGACGACGTGACGATGCTCTGAAAACGTGCAGGGTATGATTAGCGTTCAGATCGGTCGGTGTCGGAGGAATCCGCGGCGCCTTCGATGGCTGGAAGAATAATCGTGAACGTCGTACCTTCCGGCGTTGTGGAATCCACCTCGATCCGTCCGTGGTGTTCCTCGACGATTTTGCGCGTAACCGCAAGTCCCAGCCCGGTTCCCTTCTGTCCCTTGTTCGAATAGAACGGCTCAAATATCCTGTCGAGCAGTTCCTCGTCGATACCATTACCGTTGTCCATCACGCGGATCGAGACGCGCCGGTTCATGGAATCGTACGCGGTGGCGACGGTTATGATTCCGGTATTATCATTCACCGCTTCCAGCGCGTTTGTCAGCAGGTTCATAATCGCCTGGTGCAGTCCGGCCGCGTCGGCGTGGATGGGCGGAATGTCCGCAAGGTCCGTCAGAACCGCCACGGACTTCTCGTCGGCTCGCGGTGCTACGAGCTGGACACATTCGGACACGACGTGGCTGAGGTTCAGGTTTTCCAGGTGAGGTTCGCGCTCCTTCGAGAATGTGAGCATGTTCAGGATGAGATCGTTGATTCTCGCGATATTCCGCTGCACGATCGGCCAGGCCTTGCTGGCGCCTTCGATGTTCGATCGGTCCAGAGACATCTCCACCACGTCGATCCCCGCCGTCAGCGCCTGGAGTATGTTCTTGATGTGATGCGAAAGCGACGCCACCGTTTCGCCTATTGCGGTCAGCCGCTCCGATTGAACCGCCGCCTCGTACAGCCGGACGTTCTCCATCACCAGCCCGGTCTGGTATCCTATCGCCGTCAATAATCGCAACTGCTCCGTGGAGTATGTGTGCTCCGAAACGCTGCAATCGACGTGAATGACCCCGAGGATGCGATCTCGACCCTTGATCGGCGCGCAGACGGCGGATCGGATCCCGAAGTTATGCACGCTTTTCCCGGCTGCGAATCTCTTATCGCTCATCGCGTTGGAACTGAGGATTCCAATCTCCTTGGCGATCACCTCGTTGATGATCGTCTGGGAAATCGGCACGTCGTCGTCCAGCATGTCGGGCGCGAGGAGCGACGCCTTCAACGTGAGGTCGCCTTTTTCGTCGGCGAGCATGATGTATCCGCGATCGGCCTTGACGATCTCGAAAATCTTTTCGAGCGTTCGCTGAAGCAGCGTGTCCACGTTGAACAGTGAGCTGACCTCGGCGATGAGATCGTAAAGGAACCGCAGGTTCCCGATCGCTTCGGCGCCGGCTTCGGGCGTGGGGATAACGATCGAGTCCTCGTTGCTCGGAATAGTCGCGACGATGGCTGCGTCAACCAGGTTGCCCTTCTCGTCCACGTCCACCGCGCTTGCGATGGAAGATCCACCGAAAACCAGAAGTGTAGATCCGCAGCGGACCTGGTCGCCGCGATTGATGCGCGCCGGCTTCTTTATCTTTACCCCGTTGAGGTAGGTCCCGTTCGCCGATCCCATGTCCTCCAGCATCCACCCGTTATTCCGCGGGAACAGGCGCGCGTGTTTCCGCGAGACCGTTCCATCGGTAAGCTCGACCGTCATGTGGTCACGGCCGATCGTGCATTCTTCGTTGGGCAGCTCGAAGGTGCGTCCCTTTTCGGGACCCTGGATGACCTGTATCGAAGCCATGGATTTTCCTTGGCTTTCGTAAAGTTCGACGCCCTCTGCGCACAGATGGACGCTTGCCCGTCTTTGGGCGCACAAGGACACTTCCGTGCCCCGTGCGGCAGCTACTCGTCAACCGGACGGCTTGGGATATGATCTATGAGATGATGAAGTGCAAACATCGCCTGCCGGTTGTCCCAGTTGGCTCAGCAACCGCATTCTACGGCCCGTTCAGGTTCCTGTCAATCTCCGCTCGCCGACGATCTATCCGTTTTGGATCGTCCATGACGAAGGGGTTGGTTCGCTTCTCGTCTCCGATGGTCGTCTCCGGCCCGTGCCCGGGCAGCACTTTCGTCTCGTCCGGCAGTGACAGCAGGTTCCGTCGGATGTTTCCCAGCAGCGTCGCTTCGTCGGCGCCGGGTATGTCGTGGCGTCCTATGCTTCCGCAAAAGAGCGCGTCGCCCGTGAAAACGACGCCTTCCTGTCGGCAGTAGTAGCTGACGCCTCCCGGGCTGTGCCCCGAGGTGTCGAGCACCTGCCAGTCACAATCGCCCATCCCAAGGGTCCGGCCCGGTTCGATCAGCTCGTCGGCGGGGGGGACCTCTATCGGCATGGCGACCATGGCTGAGAGATTCTTCCACGGATCGCTCAGCATTTCCTCGTCCGCCTTCGGGCAGCAGACGATCGCGTCGGGGTAGGTTTTCTTGATTTCCGTCAGCCCGTCGATATGGTCGCCGTGCCCGTGCGTGAGCAGGACGCGCTCAGGGGTGAGCTTTTCGCGCTCGAGGTGCTCCATGAGCGGGACCGGCCAGATTCCTGGGTCCACGATCCAGCACTGCCCGTCGCAGCGAAGGACGTAGCAGTTTGTCTCCAGCGGGCCAAGGACGATTTTTTCGATATCGACGCTCATGTTGAATCGCTTTCAATGGTGTTCGAACAACGATAGGTGGAATGAAATTCCAAGTTCCAAATCCTTAAATCCCAAACAAATTCCAAAAGACAATTTCCGAATGACAGAAAAAACGCTCTCTTAGGACATTGCTGGGAGCTCGGCTGTTTTGGTCATTGGGTAATTGGGAATTGGATTTTGTTTGTCATTTGTAATTTGGAGCTTTGACGGCCAAGCCGTGAAAGCTTTGTTAAGGCCGACTTAATTATTCAGGTATTCATTGACGATCTCGACGACGTCGCACGTGTCAGTTTCGTTTTCGGTTTCGAGCAGGCCCACGATTTTCCGCTCGCGCATCGCGTTTTCGGGCGAATCGCTGGCGTGTGCGCCGTTTCGCATAAGGTCGCGACCGAAGTCGCTGCGCACGGTGCCCGGCTCGGCCTTTGTCGGGTCCGTGGCGCCCAGAACCTTGCGGATCCTGTTGATCGCGTCGGGACCTTCGTACAGCAACGCCAGGCACTTGGTCCTGCTGGCGGTCTGCTTTTCCTTCGGATCGGTGATCTCGTCGGGATTCACGCCCGTCATGTACTCCACGATCCGGTTGAACTCGGCCAGGGCGTTACGCTCGGCAAGATCGTCGGCGACCTTCCCGGCGTCAGTCTCGGTGAACGGAAAGATAAACGCATCGTGCAATCGCTCGTAAACCTCTTTCGCGACTTTGCCCTTCAGCTTGTCGAGGAACAGTTCCTTCAGCGGCCCGTAGAATTCCTCTCCCTGCGCGACGGTCATATTGAACAGTTTCGCCGCCACGATGCGCAGCCCGGTGAGGCTGAACGTGTCGATAATATTGCCGGCCCTCCGGCTTCGACGTTCGAAATTGTCGGGCTTGAGCATGACCAGCGAGCACTGCACGCCTGGCTCGTTGTAATCGATTTTTCCGGTCAGCACGCCGCCGTCGGAGATGGCGAAGTCCGCCAGCAGTTTCAGGTGCTCGTTGTTTCGCTCGGGGCACGGGCAGGTGATGACGGCTGGCTCGAAGTAGTGGATCTTCCCCGTCTCGTCGCGAATGAAGTCGCCATACGTTCCGCGAATGGTCTCGCCAAGGGGCTGCTCCGTGAAACCGCCGATGACTTCCTCCTTGAGATGCCGTACGGCGTCAGGCCCGCGGAACAGCATAAGCATGCAGCGCGGAAGGTATCCCCACGGATTACCCGGACGAAGCGACTGGTCCAGGTAATTCCGCCAAGCCTCCCTGAACGCCGCCTCGACGTCCGGCGGGCAGATTATCTTCTGGTAGGCGTCCACGAATTCATCGGACAGCACGTACATCCGAGTGGCTACCAGTTCCAGGCGTGCGTGTGCGAGCAGCCGACCGATAATTCCGCCGGTTCGGCTTTTGTAGAGGCTGTAGGGCGTGATCAACGCGTAAGCTAACTGGTCGGTCAAAGCGGTATCTCCTGCTCGTGTCGCGAAGCGGGGAAGATAGCAGAAACCGGTGCTCGCGGCAATGGCAACTCACCCGGCGTCGTTCTCGTAGGTTTTCATTGTAGCCAGCTCGCGCGGCAGGTAGATCTCTGCCGGATCATCTTCCCAGTTGATCCACTCGCCGCTGAGGAAGCCCTCGTACGGCAGGGCTTTCAGCAGTCGCACTGCCGTATGGTGGTCGATGTCGCCGGTACCGATGGGTTTCAATTTGGAGCTATCCGATATGGGCCCGTCGTGGAAGTGTACGTGCCGAATCCATGGACGGAGCGCCTCGAACGCCGCGGCCATGTCCCAGCCGCTGAAAAGCACCGGGTGCATTATGTCCCAGTTGACGGCTATGTTCGGGTGGTCCACCGCCTTGATTACCGCGGCTACGTGCTGGGGGTTGGTCCACTCGTCGTGCGTTTCCATGCAGACCGTCACGCCGCGCGAAGAAGCCTTTTCTGCGCCGCTGCGGAGCGACTCGGCCAGAAGGTCCGTCGCCGCAGCGCGAGAAAGCCCTTCGCCGAGCTTTCCTCCGAATACGCGGATGCACGGAGCGCCGATATCGGCGGCGAGGTCAATCGCCTGCAACATGTCCTCGACGCTCCCGGCGGCGGTATCCGGATCGGCGAACCGGCAGCTCGTGGCGACGCAGCAGATGTCGATCCCGGCCTCGCGAGCCTGTTTGCGGATGTCGCTGCGCACCGTCGCGTCGGCGTCGAGCTCCGCTCCGTGGCCGTGTTTGGACTGGGCGCGCAATTCCACGCCGTCGTAGCCGGACTTGACGGCGAGGTCGAGCATCTCCGCGAAACTCGCTTCGGGGCACGAAAAACTCATGAATGCGTACTTCATTGGTCCTGCTCCTTTTTGATACTGCGGTGTTAGGTCATCAGCAAAAAAACAGTAATCTTCAGCGATACTGGTGATCACACTAAATCTGAAATCCGAATATCGAAATCCGAATATCGAAATCCGAAACAATGTCGAAATTCGAATACATCAATGCTCGAAACAACAAAAACCAAAAAGAACAAACGAAAAACAAAAACGTCCGTTCTTTAAGTGGAACGTTTGCAGTATTTGACATTCGTATTTCGAATTTCGTGCTTCGGGTTTTCAGCAGAAAATACAATTTCGATGTTACTTCGCACTACAGTGTTCATTTGCAGGTGGGTTGCCGATCAGTTTGTTGATTTTCTTCAGGCTCGCTGCGGCGACGGCGTCAAGATTTTCCATACTTCCTCCGCCACGCAGCGGCGAGCACATTTCGTATGCGACGTACCCGTCGAACCCGCCTTCTTTCAGGCCGGCGAAAAATTCCGCCTGGTCGATGAACCCCTCGCCGAGCGTCACCGCACGGAGCATGTCCGCCTGTCGGCGGTAGTTCACCAGGCCGGGCATGTACGCGTACCGCGGCAGTCGCACGTAGTCCGCCAGCGTGGTCTGCACCATTTTCGGCGCCATCTGCCTCGCGCAGGCGCGAAGGTCTTCCCCGTGAATCGCTGCGGACCACGGATCGAACATCGCCTTGCAGTTCGGGTGGTCCACGTCGTTGAGGAACTCCCCGAACGCCGCGAAGTTTACTCCCACGTCGTGATGGTTCTGCAGGCCGAGCACGACGTCGAATTCCGCCGCGACGGCTGAGCATTCCCGGACGGCCGTTACGCACTTGTCCCAGTCGTCGCGATAGGATTCTTCCGAAGTCGAATACCCGGTGAACGTGCGGACGATCTTCGCGCCCAGGCGTTTCGCGATGCGCGAAAGCTCGCGGACGTACGCGATCTGCATTTCGACGAACGGAACCTCCGCCGCCGACGCGCCGGAAGTGAAGTCCGTGTACCCGGCGATGGTGGCGATCTGAACGCCGCACTTGTCCGCCTCGCCGGCAATCGCGTCCAACTGCTCATCCGTCACGTCGACGATCGAGAGGTGCGGGCGTTTGCCCATAAGCTCGACGGCCGGGTAACCGAGCTGGCTTGCCTTGCGGATAAAACCGGCGACATCCAGGCTGTCCTGCCCCCACAGGCCGGCGTAGCTGACGGAAAATAGCGTTGGCTTCATTGTTCGGCGCTTCCCTTGAACGTTTTGGGTGAATATCTGCCCGCCAGGGGCGCTTGGCGGTCGTGGTGATCCTACCCCGCCTCGGCGACCTGTCAAGGCGGCCTTGGATTTTCCGGCAGGATTTCTTTCTCCCTGCGTTATCCGCCGGTGATTTTATCGGCGAAGGTCTTGAGGTCCTCGGCGAACAAATCCTTCTTGACGTGTTTGGCTCTCAGGACCAGCGTTCCGGCGTTCGCCGAAGCGCAGAGGGATTCCATGTGCTTAAACGTCTTGTCCGGGTTTCGCCCCATCAGCGTGCAGAAGAAGGCCGGCCGGCGAATTTCCCCTCCGACCTGTGCGAGGTAGCTTCGCACTGCCGTCGCCATCGTGCCCGTCCAGACCGGCGTTCCGACGATTACGAGATCGTATTCCCGGGGCCGGTAGCGGGGCGGTTCGATCGGGAGCGTCTTTTTACGAAGCGCATCCTTCACGGCCAGTATCCATCCGATGAAACCCCCGCGTTTTTTCGGCTCGCGGATTTCCTCGACGTCCGCGCCGAGCATTTCCGCAAGCGTCAAGGCCACCTTGCGCGTGGTTCCGGTCCGCGAATAATAGGCAACGAGCGTTTTCATCGTGGAAGCTCCTTTTCGCTAATCGCTAATCCAGGCGTCCGGTTTTCACGAACTCGTGGCGGACGCGGGCGGAGACATTCCGGCCTCGCGCCGGGATGAACGTTACCTTTCCCTTTTCCAACTCGACTCGCTTGACGCGACCGAAGTTCCGTGGAACCTTCACCACGCCCTGGATGTAGTTGACGATCGTCGGCGTTTTCGGCGTGAGCTTGACGCAGGTCGGAACGCCGGCGCGAGACAGCACGTTGGGCTTTACGGAATCGGCCAGCCCCAGGGCGAAGAACCCGCAGATATCTTCCAGGCCAAGGCATCGGTTCCGCCCGTTCCACGGCGAGGCGTGCCTGCCCCGGTCCGCTATCCACATGAGAAAGGCAGGCAGGACCGCCGGGTCCTTGATCGAGAACCACAGGAAGCCCTGCTTCGTGAAAGTAGCCGTCGCCCAGGCGATATCGCCGCCCTTGTTGAACATTCCCAGCACGTCGGTGAAGCCGCCCCTTGCCGGAAGGGCGGAGCAATCGCCGACCGATGGATCCTTCCAGAGAAGCGGAACTTTTTTCAACTCGCGGAATCGCTTTGCGACGTCGAGCGAAAAGTACTCCCCGTTTTCGGGACTGCCCGGCGCGGTCGGGTTGGTCATGCCGAATCGCATCGGACTGTGAGATATAAGAACGCCGCCAGGTTCGTCCGGCATCGCGAGCGTGGCGTGGTGGGCCAGCGGAACCCGGCAGGAAAAACCCGTCAGCATGTGCTGGCAGTAGACCACGTTGTGCCCGTCCAGAAGGTAAAGCCCCTTGGTGATTTTTCCGGGTAGCTTGCGACCCGTCAT
>JAJRYB010000029.1 GCA_024275995.1 Planctomycetota bacterium
CGCGGAAAGAAGCCAGATAGCGTGGGCAAGATGCCCACGCCACGCGCGGACAAGATGTCCGCGCCACTTTCTCTGGTCCCTAATCCCCGGTCCCTAACTTCTCAACAAGCAGTTTGTGCAGTGCGGGGATTGTCGCGCGGTGGTCGCCGCGGAAGTAGTGGCTGTGGCCGCCGTCGGCGACGGTACGGACGAGGATCGTCTTGTAAGGACGATAATAATACTCCGGCGTGTCCTTCGGCGCCTCGGTGTGGATGTCCATGTCCAGCTTAACAAGATCGAACACGGCAGAGGTGAACCGGCGAATCTCCCTGCCGTCGCGGCGGGCGACGTTGCGGGCCATCGACAGGGCCTTGAGATAGACTTCCGGACCCATCACCGCGCTGCCGAAACACATCACAACGCCGCGGTCGAGATTTTCCACCACCTTCGTGAATATCAGGAAGTCGCGATAGCTGGCTGACCCGGCGGCGGCGCCGTCGAAGTTCGGATGCTCGTGCAGAATGTCGTAGCCGATCCCTACGTGCACCGTCGCCGGGATGGACGCTTCGTAAGCCGCGGCGAAAACGGAAACGTCCCTGTGCGGGAAATCGCCCTGCGATACGAACCGCCCCACCGCCTCGCCGAAGCCCAGCCCCTCGGTGTCGCCGGCGTTGACGGCGTCGTTAAGTGCGGCCGTCTCCTTCCACAGGCCGAAATGACCATCGCGGATAACCTTCGGCACGCTCTCGGAGGTTTTTCCGAGCATGGCTAACTCGAAATCGTGGATGCAGCATGCGCCGTTCATCGCGATAACGGAAACCCAGCCGCGACGGATCATATCTCCGACGTACCGGCCAAGCCCCTGCTTGATAACATGCGCGCCCATAAGCAGGACCACGCTCGCACCGCGGCGGTTGGCGGCTGCGATATCATCGGCCAATTTATCGAGCTGGGGGTTCTCGAACGGCAGAGGCTTCTCGCCGACTTTCAGCACGTCGTCCAGTGTAACCAGGTGCTCCCGCTGGGCGATCGGCAGGATTTCCAGACGTTCCCGATCGAATTGCTCGTATTTACCGGCCATCTTCGTAATTATCGCCCGAAGGGAAGGTATTTATCAACCGATGAGAAAAAAACGCCGGAGGGACTAAACTTTTCGGCGCTCGCGAAACAATAATGTACGAGAATTCGAGAATTCGAGAATTCGAGAATCGGCCCGTGGGGCTGGATCGCAGACTTTACTGATATTTGAATTGTGAAAGTAACTTTTGCCACCAGCCTATGTCCGAAATTATGGGGTAATCCGCCGTCGGCGGATTACATTGACGATTCAAAGTTCAATAAAGAATCCCGGCCGGGTCCGGGACATGTAAGGAGAAGCAAGATGAAAAAGCTGGTTATGGGAGCATTGGCGCTGCTGGTAGTGGGCAGTTTGTTTGTGGGTCCGATCCTCGCCGCCGACGAGGACGCCCCGCGCGGGAGGCGCATGAAAGGACCGCGTGGAGACCGCGGAGACAGGCCGAACCCCAAGGAACGGCTGGAAAAGCTTGTCAAGGCATTGGATCTGACGCCCGGGCAGCAGGAACAATTCGAGCAGGTGATGAAGACCCATCACCAGGCAATACAAAACTGGCGCAAGGAGCACGGAGAGGAGCTCAAGGCCGCCCGCGAGGCAATGAAGAAGGCCCGTGCATCCAAAGATCGCGAGGCCATCAAGGCGGCACGGGAGAAATTCGCGGAAATTTTCAAAACGAGAAAAGGGCTTAACGAGAACCTGTTAAAGCAGCTCGGAGACGTCCTGAACAAGGAGCAGCTCGCCAAGGCGAAACGCATGTTCAGGCCGCATCGGCGCGGTCCCGGCGAACGCCTGGCAGGCGCACTGCGTCGTCTGGGTCTGGACGAGAAGCAGCAGGAGCAGGTCAAGAAGATCATGTCACAGGCCAGGCAAGACGCCAAGAAGGCGGAAAGTCGCGAAGCCAGAAGGAAGATCATCAAAGAGGCCGTCGAGAGCATCAAGAAGAACGTGCTGAACGAAGAGCAGACCAAGAAGTTCACGGAGATGCAGAAGCGTTTCCGCAAACACGGGCGCCGACGCCCGTTCGCCGGTCTTGATCTCACCGAGGACCAGCAGGCGAAGGTCAAGGCGATAATGAAAGAGGCCCGCGAGAAGGCCCAATCCGCTGAAGGCAAGGACGAGAAACGGACTATCATCCGGAACGCCTTCAAAAAGGTCCACGACGAGGTGCTTACGGACGAGCAGAAAACCAAGGCGAAAGCCAGACGCGAAGAGTTCATGAAGAGGCGTGGCGAAAGGTCCGATCGTCGAGGCGGACGCGACGGCAGGCGGCGCGAGCGAAAAGAACGCCCCGGCGGCGAGTAACACCACTATCCCGGTGAATCGGGACCAACCACCCGCCCATTTGCCTTGTCACAGCCCACAGATTGCTATCTGTGGGCTGTTTTATATCGGGCACGAATAAGTTTCCGATCGTGTGCACTATTCCCCACATCAGCCACCCACTTAGAGCCATATTGCCCTGCCAAGGCTGCGAAAGTGGCAATCAAGCCTGTGAAATAAGTGAAAAACTACGTTAAAGATATCGTTAACTAACGACTATACATGACGATATGGCGTATTCGGATCTCATGCCCGTCTTTCGCGGCAAATCGCGGCACGGAGAGTGCTTGTATATCTGGTGTTGGAGGAATGA
>JAJRYB010000030.1 GCA_024275995.1 Planctomycetota bacterium
CAACTGGCACTATTCGACTTTTAACGGGACACTACTGCTCTCTACTATCTACGTTCTCCCGCTCTGTGACCGCCCCCCATACTTGGGCCAATACCCACGTTTTGACCACCCGAACAGGTAACTTTTGGAAAAGTGATGTGCGCAAGTCTTTATTCAGACGATGGATATAAAAAAATATTTTTCAGGGCGAATTCGGGAGTCCGCTGGACTTTTTGGGCGCACAAAAGGGGCGTTTCAGGCACGCAGCCGCTTTTCATACAAGAAATTACATTCGTCGCGAGATCGGAAACGGAAACCTTCAAGCCGCTTTTACTTGGGTGCCGATAGATACTCTGGCCGGGCGTAGTTGCACGCCCTACTTGTTTTGTTAAATACGCTATCCACAAAGGTCTATAATTTTGTGTCCCTACGTCGATACAGGTGATCCCCGTTGCTCTGCCCACATGACCATGAAGGCATTGAGCATTGCCTTTGCCCATTGCACGGACAGATATGACCACTGCGCGGTCTACCTTCGACGCGCCGCCCAGGAGCAATCGCATGTCAAGGTCGCCCCGGCGCGACAGCTCCTTGCTGCGTCCTGAGACGTTCGCCCTCCTCGCGGGATTTCTGGACTATCTCCAGGTGGAATGCGGGCTGTCCGCAAACACGCGCAAGGCGTATCAGGGTGATCTCCGCCATTTCCTGGCATATCTCGACGAAAACGCTCTGGGCGACCTGTCCGGACTGACTCCGCGCCACGTGGAAGGTTCGATACTCGCAGCCGGGCAGCGCGGGATGTCCACCGCGACGATCGCACGCGAGCTGGCGGCAGTGAAAATGTTCTGCCGCTTCCTGGTGATCCAGCGGGTGCTGGAGCGGGACGTATCCGTAAGCATCGAGGCGCCCAGGAAGTGGCATCGCCTTCCGACAGTCCTTAACGATCAGGCGGTGAAGGTGTTACTGGAAGCTCCCGACGAGGACCGCGACTGTCACGCCGAGCGCGATCGCGCCATACTCGCCTTTCTTTACGCTACCGGCGTCCGTGCGGGAGAACTGGTGAACGTGAAGCTCCCGGACGTCAATTTCAATCTCGGAGTCGCCCGCGTAATCGGAAAAGGCAGCAAGGAACGGATCGTCCCGGCGGCAAGTAGCGCGATGGAGGCCCTGCAAACCTACATAAACGGTTCCCGCCGTAAGCTCTGCCCCGGACCGGCCACCCAGACGCTCTTTCTTTCGCGAACGGGCAGGGGTCTGCACCGTGAGGACATTTTCCGGATCGTTCGGAAATACGTTCGCCGCGTGGAGATTCGCGGCAAGGTAGGCCCACACACGCTGCGACACTGTTTCGCCACGCAACTGCTCGCCCACGGGGCCGACCTGAGGAGCGTTCAGGAAATGCTCGGCCACGCCGACATTTCGACCACGCAGGTCTACACGCACGTGGACGCGGACCGTCTCAAAAGCGTACACAGAAAGTTTCACCCCCGCGGATAAAAACAAGTTCCCCCGCCCCGGACAGGCAGGCTCACCACCCGGGGCACGTTCCCATATCGGGCTGGTAGCTGCCGGTCAGACCTGTAACCGTCCCACGGATTGTGGTTGATGTGGCAGAAAGCGGCCTCTCTGGCGATTCGATAGGTAGTAGAAGCTGAGGAGCTTTACGAAAGACGGACACTTGGATGGAGGGTATACTGTCGCCGCAGACAGGAGTGTCCAGAATGGCAGAGCACAAACGGTATGCAGAGGAATTCAAGTTACAGGCGGCCCGGCTGATCGTCGAGACCCCTTTTCTCACCCTATTTGAGTTTGGCAAAAATCCAGGACAAGAATATCCTTGACTCCCCGCCACGTTCAGGATAGAATCGTGCTTGGTGAATCGAAGTGCTGTATCGAAGTGCTGTATCGAAGTGCTGTATCGGGGTGCTGTATCGGGGGGCGTATGGAGTGTAGGTTTATTTGAATTCCTGTCGGTCCCGGGAATCAAGCATGAGGATAGCGATCAAGGAGCTAAGCATGAGGATAGCGATCAAGATGCGAATGGCGGTTAAACTGACGGCGGTGACCCTTGTGCTGCTGGCTGGGAGTGTGCAGGCAGAGACGGTGACGTTTGCCGAGGGGGCGTTCGATATAGACTTCAGCACGATCGGCAATCCCGGGAATCCGGATTGGAGGGACGGTCAACCCAGTGCCATCGGCGGCGTGGACTACATCTATCAAATAAGCACCTACGCGGTGAGCGTGGAGATGGTCAACGTCTACAATGCCGATACCCGGCCGATTGCCGGGCCGGCGATTACGACGGGTTCCGCGTACGGGACAAATCGCCCGGCCTATGGCGTGAGTGTGAACGAAGCGATGCGTTTCGTGAACTGGCTGAACAGGGACGGGGGGTTCCAGGAGGCCTACAAGTTCACGACGGACGGCGGGAACGACAACCTCGCGCTGTGGACGCCCGCCGATGCGGGTTACGATGCGAATAATCCATACCGCAACAGCAACGCGCGCTACGTCCTGCCGACCAATGACGAGTGGTACAAGGCGGCGTTTTACGACCCGAATAAGGACGGCGGCGCCGGGGGGTACTGGACTTACGCGTTCGGGAGCGATGCTGTGCCGATGGGAACCAGCGGCGGAACGGATCCCGGGACGGCAGTCTATCGCTATTTCGCAGGTGATGGCATACCTGCTGAGGATGCCTGGCCTGATCCTCCGGCACCCGCCGCCATCGACAACGCGGGCGGCCTGAGTCCGTACGGCACGATGGGACAGACCGGCAATTACTGGGAGCGACTGGAATCCCCCTGGTATAATACCGGCGATTTCCTGCCGGGAACGATTCGCCCGATCCTCGGCGGTCGGTGGAATGACCCCCACGGCGCCCTCGAACTGAGGTACTTCGGCCTCACCTTCCCCCCGGACGATGAGAACAGCGGCGTCGGATTCCGTGTCGGCACAACCGTTCCCGAGCCGGGGACCATGCTGCTGCTGACCCTCGGCGGCCTGGGCGTGCTGCGTCGGCGGCGCCGACGGGTGAAGTAACGACCGAAACAAGCCCGTTCCCAACGTTATCACACTTTTCTGGAAAGCCCCTTTCGGAATAAACCGAAGGGGGTTTTCCTGTACTACTGTACTATTCCCGGCGTCGGCCTCACGCATACTATATCCACGAGGTTCCGGGGGCACAGTGCGCGCGGGAGTTCCGGGGGCACAATACGCAATAGATGGTGCGGCGCAGGATTCCGGCTGACCACGAATTACGAGCGAAATCACGATGCGACAGGGGAACCGGGAAGCGAACCAAGGCCCGCGTAACGTGCTCGGTTACGCAGTTCGACGATTCCGGCCCCATGTCGAGCAGCGATTACTACGGCACCAATGCCGGGACGGCCATTCAGACCTCGACTACTTCGTGCTCCAGATTTTCGGGGACGAAATTGCTGACGGCTGCGATGTAGCCGCGGATGGCTTCGTCCAGCTTCTCACGCGCCTGGCGGCGAGTATGCCCGCGACTCATGCATCCCGGTAACGACGGGCACACGCCCATGTACTCGCCCGTTTCGTCCCGCACTATGTGTATGCAAAGCTTCATCTACCGTGCACCTCCCCGTCCTTTATCAGTCCGTTGACAAGCTCCTTATCTCCACGACGAGCAGGATGACCCGACGGGCCGCAAGAGCGGCATCATATTCGGTTGTCTCGCAAACACACTCCCACGTATGGAGTACGCACGAACAGCCCAAAAGGTTCCCTAAAATACCCGGCGGAGCAAACCCACCTGCACCGAACAGCCGCTCAACCTTCGCGACGGAAACCCGGCCTGCTCGTCCCACTGCAAGATAATGAGATATATGAGACCGGTAGAGAGTATCACGCACCGGCCGCTATCTACCGGCTATTTTATCCATCGCGACACCCGGCTTGCAAGGGTGGAAAATCCATGCGCCCCTTCCCGCAAGCATCATTGCAGGAGTTGCGGCGCGTTCGCCCCGTCTATCTTGTGGCGTTCACGCCGGTTGGACGAGAGCGGCGGGCGATAACCCATCCCGCAAAAAAATGTGAAAATAACGCTCAGATCGGCAGTTTCTCACGGCGCGCCGAATCCGGACGGTTCCACGCATCCGGCGATTAGGGTATACTCCCTACGCGGAGCGAGAGGCGCCAAGACGACGGCTAAAAAACTTTCCGGGAGTGATATAAACGATGCCGATTTACGAATACGTGTGCGAGGATTGCGGTAAGCCCTGCGAGTTGCTGGTCAGGTCGAACAAGTCCAGGCCTTCGTGCCCGCAGTGTGGATCGCGCAGGCTCAAGCGCCGGCTCTCGACGTTCGCCGCACACGGCGGTACCGACGGCTCCGGTCCGTGCAGTGAAGGTTCATGCCCGCTGCCAAGCGCCGCAGGAGCGTGTTGCGCAAATGGGAAGTGTCCCCTCTCCTGAGAGTCTAGTTGGCCTCGGCGGCGAAAACGCTCGTAACCCGGGTCTTTACCCCGGTTCGCCAGTTGGGCGGGGCGCTGATCGACTCGAACTTCACAACCGCTTCGCTTGGGCCGTTCGCCTCGACGGTCGTTTCCATCTCGTCGCAGGCGCCTGCGTCCCGGTATCTGATTCGATACAACATCTGACTCCTCCAGGTACAGCTTGTTCGAAGGATAAGATTCGTTCCCGGGCGAGGCGAATGCAATTGTCGTCGCCGCGGGAAGGCGATGGACGCTCGGCGCGAGGGCGATATGGGCGTCCGCCACGCACAACCGGCGTGTCGGCACGGACTTAGAAACTATCTCGGAGTCGGAAATCCCGGAGGTTCGTTCCGCGCGTCGGCTATTGGGAAAATTTCAATATACCCCGGCTGATCGCCCCGGCAAGTCGCGAGAGATACTCATCCCTGCCGAGACGCATCGCCTCGGCGCGGTTGGAGAGGAATCCCAGCTCGATCAGCACCGCCGGGCAACTCGTGCGCACCAGTACGCGGAAGTTGGACCGGCGAACGCCCCGGTTCGCTGCGCCGGTGGTGGCGAGTTCTCGAACGATCAGGCCGGAAAGACGTTGCGATTGCGGCGACGCGCTGCGTGAAATGTAGACGCTGAACCCGCTGACGGACGGGTTACCGTACGAGTCGGCGTGTATGCTCACGAACAGGTCCGCTTTCGCACGATTGGCAATCGCCGCGCGTTCGTTCAATTCGACGAACACGTCGGATCGGCGCGTAAGGATGACATTGACGCCCTGTTCGCGAAGCTTCCGGGCGACCATTTTCGCGGCTGCGAGATTTACGGACTTCTCGCGCAGTCCGATTATGCTGATAGCGCCCGGATCGCGCCCGCCGTGTCCGGCGTCCACGACGATGGTTTTGCCCCTGCCGGACGGATTGCGGATT
Source organism: Planctomycetota bacterium (assembly GCA_024275995.1). Lineage (GTDB taxonomy): Bacteria > Planctomycetota > Phycisphaerae > SM23-33 > SM23-33 > JAJRYB01. The sequence continues at coordinate 5,357 of JAJRYB010000030.1, forward strand.
TTGGGAGGTTCGGGGCCGATCGTTTTCGCCGCAATCGGACGCAGCGCGCCTCGGATTTCGTACTCGTACTTTTCCGGAATGAAAAGCATCACGCTGACCGGAACGATTCCTCCTTCGATCGAGGTGGGCCTTCCGTTTACGTACGCCCTTCCGGAAGGATCGGCAAAGACCATCACGGCGTTCGCCCCGTTACGCAGAACCGCGCTGGTCGCACCGGACTCGACGACCTGCATGTCAAGTCGCCCCGCGAGCTGGTAGATGCTGATGCTCCCCAGCGGCGCCGTTACGATCTCACTGCCTCCGGCGGCGGAAATTCCGGGCGGCCACCAGGTGCAGCCGGACAACATTGCCGACGTCACGATCACCGCGCAGAGAAAACTCACATGGCGAATCGGGCAAACATGCGAGTCAGACGTCACCTGGGAGTCCCTTCTATGACACTCCAACAAAACCTTGCATCGGGCCTGAAAAACCGTAACAAAAAAATTACCACAAAGGCCACAGAGAAACACAAAGACAATCTTTGTTTTGTGTTTTCTCTTCCTGTCTTTTGTGTCCTTTGTGGTTCATTCCGTTCTTGGCTCCAAACAGCGTTCACGGATTCCCAGCCAGCTGACAGTACACCAGGAACGCTACCCACGCAACGAACACCGCAAAAATCGCCGCGTATTTCCACATTGCCGGCGAGGAAGAACGCATGGGAATACCGTCCACGACGTCGATCGGGTCGGATGGTTTGGCGCCAACGTGTGTCTTTTTCTTTTTCATCATCACTTCAGGTCGAAGTCCACGGGAACGTCGAACGCCTCGTCGAAGTCGAACACGTCACGGAAGTCCTCTATACTGTCATCATCCGTCTTGCGCATGAAATTGTTCTCGATCAGCAGGTACACCATGTTTCCGAAGTCGATCGATGCGTGGATGTTCCACTTTCCCAGGACGGTCTTGGCCAGAAGCCCCCACCGTTCGATCGCCAGGTCTTTAAGCGCCAGGCAGAGCTGCCTGCCGGACACGTGACGCTGGGCGTCCTCGACGGGGGCCCCCTCCTGGCCGTGAATGTCCTTTACGGCGTGGCTCAGCCCGTCATGCAGAAACGCGAACGCTTCCGGCGGATAGCGGCCGTCCGATCGGATCACTTCCTCCATCGATCTTTCCGGGATTCCCTGCACTATTGCTTCCTCGGGAACAGCGGATCGCCCTGCCGCACGCGCGTGGATGCCTCCAAGGCGCCCCAGGCGCCCGCCTGGGAAAAAGTCGCCTCCGCGGAGACGCCCATCGCCTCCAGCGCCCGCTCGCACGTGGCGGGCATGATCGGGCGGAGGTACAGAAGGATCAGCCGGACCGCCTCGGCGCAGGTGTAGAGAATCGTCGCCAGGCGCTCAGCCTGCGAATCGTCCTTCGCGAGCTTGAAAGGCTGGGTCCGCTCGATATACACGTTCGTCGCCGTCGTCAGCGACGAGATAAGGTCCAGGTATTTCTCGAACGCGCAAAGGTCCATGAAACCCCCAGCCGAGGTGTGCAGCTTTTCCGCGGCGGCGATTACCTCGCTTTCAGCGTCCGTGGTTTGACCGCAGGGGGGAACCTCGCCGTCGAAATATTTCCCGATCATTTTGAACGTCCGGCTGAGCAGGTTCCCTATCCCGTTGGCGAGTTCTCCGTTGTACCGCTCCCGCAGCGCCGTCCGTGAGAAATCGCCGTCGGCGCCGAAGGTAACCGCACGCATCAGGTAGTAGCGGTAGACGTCCACGGAGTATTCCTCGCAGATCGAGGCGATATCCTCCCGCGAGATGAAATTGCCCATGCTCTTGGACATCTTCCTGCCTTCGGACGTCCACCACCCGTGCGCGAAAATGCACCTGGGAAGCGGTATGTCCAGCGCCATCAGCACGCAGGGCCAGTACACCGCGTGGAACCAGAGAATGTCCTTTCCGATCAGGTGCACGTCGCAAGGCCAGTACTTCCCGCCCACGCCGTCGTACTCGTCGCCGATTTCCGGAACACCCAAAGCCGTGTAGTAGTTGCTCAGCGCGTCGATCCAGACGTAGACCGAATGCGCCGGGTCGTTTGGCATGGGCACGCCCCAGCCGCCGAGCTTTTCGATCCGTCGCGAAATGCTCAGGTCCTCCACGCCCATCTTCAGCTTGCTGAGCACCTCGTTGCGGCGAGCTTCGGGCTGAACGAAACCCGGATTCGCCTCGATGTGCTCGATAAGCCTGGGCGCCCACTTGCCCAGGCGGAAGAAATAGCTCTCCTCGGAGTAGCGCGTCAGCGGACGGTCGTTAATGACGCTCTTGTATTCGCTGTCGCGGGCGGTCGATTCGGTGACGAACTCTTCCTGCCCCTCGTCGTACCAGCCTTCGTATTTGCCAAGGTATATCTCGTCTCGCTTCACCAGCTCGGCTACGAGATTCTGCACGCGCTTCTCGTGCCGGGGTTGCGAGGTGCGAATGAAGTCGTCGTTGCTGATGTCCAGGTCCTTCCAAAGCTCCTGGAAGTGCACGACCACCTCGTCGGCGAGTTCCATCGGCGTGACGCCTTTCTCGGAAGCGGCCTTGACGATCTTGATCCCGTGCTCGTCCGTACCGGTGAGGAAACGCACGTCCCGCCCTGCGAGCCGAAAGAACCTCGCCAGTACGTCCGCCGCGATCGTCGTGTACGAATGCCCGATGTGCGGCTTGTCGTTGACGTAATAAATCGGAGTCGTAACGTAATACGTGTCTGTCATGATCTCTCAATCGCAGAAGTTCAAATCCCGCCGCGAAAACGAAAAACCACGACGGGAGGTGCATGATATTCACAAGGACCCGCGGATGCTACCCCTTTTGCATTCCATGCAACCGGCGAATGCGATACGATAATCGCCGTCTAGGGATATGGGAGCACGGATGCGATTGCTGACGGACGATCTCTGGAGGCCGGAGATGCCGCTTCCGGGTAAGCGAATCCTGCGGGATATCGCCGCACGATGCGCCCAGGTCTGGGAGATGCCGGAATTGCCCGATCAGGTAAAAATCGCCTGGAACCCTCGCCTGCGGACCACGCTGGGGCAGGCGAAACTCCTGGAAAACCGCGTGGAGCTGAACACCCGCCTGCTGCGTGAACACCCCGATCATCTTGTCCCGACGCTCGTCCACGAGCTTGCCCACGCAGCCGTCCACCTGCGATACGGACCGGTCTCACCGCACGGACGACATTTCAGAACGTTGATGATCGCGGCTGGGTTCTCGCCAAAATCGACGCACGACCTTCCGGTGAAGCACCTGCTCCGCAAGCGCAATCGCTACCTGTACCTGCACCGATGCAGCGATTGCGGGTACAGCTTCGTATCGCGGTCCGTGCGAAGAAACTGCTACTGCCTGGCCTGCGGTCCTGAGATGACCTGGCACGTCGTAAGAGCGCCCGCGACCGCGACAGGGAAAAAGGCCCTGTCAAAATTGCAGACAACCGGAGAAAAATCATGAAATGCACTCGCGCGATCGTCGCGTCCCAGCCGTCGTGGATAATCCGCAACAAGCAGGTGGAGCTGGCGATTACCGAACTGGGCGGGAAGATGGCGCCGGTGAAGTTCTACCGGCATACGAAAAGCTCCGTCCAGCCCTACTACATAAGCCCGTGGCAAAACGAGGGTCTGAAGATCGACGACCCGGTCCTGCGGACGCTGCGAGGCGATTTCTTCTGCATGCCGTTCGGCGCGGCGAGCACCTTCCGGGGGGAGAGGCACGTCGATCACGGCGAACCCGCGACCAACAGGTGGAAGTTCGTAGCCGCCTACGAAGCGGACGGTATAACGTCCCTCACGCTGACCATGACGGGTCGCAAGCTACCCGGAAAAATCACCAAGGGGCTTTACCTTCTGGACGGGCACAACGTGGTCTACTGCCAGCACATGCTGACGGGTTTTTCCTGCCGGGTTCCGCTGGCCCACCACGCCACGCTCGCGATGCCG
>JAJRYB010000003.1 GCA_024275995.1 Planctomycetota bacterium
ACCACAAGGTAGCTTCGACACCGGCCGCCCGACGGGGCATCCTGCCCGAAGGCGATGGGTTCCATCGTGGCGATACCGGCCTGGCGGGCTGAGCGTATGTTGGCCAGTTCGATCCCGGCTGGGCTGGGCCGATTTTTTCGCCCCCCTGCTCCATATCGTTTCAGGTAGGCGCGTATGGTTCGCCCCGTCGCGTCGGTTATTTCTATGCGGGTTCGTCGGCGATGGCCCAGCCCCGGCTTGTCGAGGTCCTCCCCGCCGATGAACGCCAGCGCCCCGTCGACGGTATCCAGGCCCAGCTTTTCGAGAGAGGCCCGGAAGCGTTCGGAAATCCAGGATCGTTCGTTCATTCGTCGCCTTTCGGCCAGTCGGCATCGAGCAGTTCATAAGCAGCCGCGAGGACCATCTCGGGCGTAATCGCCTTCATGCACCGATGATGTCCCTCTCCGCGAATCCGACAGGTAGGCTTCTGGCACGGCGAACACGGCACATCAACGCGGATCGCCCGCTCCCCGGCGAAATCGATTTGTGCCCACGTCGGGTCCGTGCTTCCGAACAGCGTTACGACGGGCACGTCGAAGGCCGCCGCAAAGTGCCGCGCGCCCGTGTCGTTCGTTATCAGCAGCGAGCAGCGGCTCATCATGCCCTTCAGCAGTCCCAGCGAGCCTTCCCGCTCGGCGAAATTTATCGCCGGCGGATTTTTCATCGCCTCCGCTACGCGGGCAGCGATGGTCCGCTCGTTCGGAGCTGCGTTGATGATGATTTGCGCGGAACGGGTCTCGATGAGCGCGTCGGCGACGGCTGCGAACCGCTCCGGCGGCCAGATCTTGCTCGGACCGAACCCCGCGCCGGGATTGAGCAGAATAACGGGCCTGCCCGATCGAATCGAGCACTCAGCCATCAACGCGCCGGCGGCGTCACTATCGGCGTCCGTCTCGGCGAGCGTCATGCGTCGACCGTCCGATTCCCCGCCCGCGTGCGACGCGATGGCGAGGTAGTAGTCGATCTGCGGAACCGGCGCGAAGGCGCCCTCAGAATCCCTCGGCGGGGCGAGCTTGTCGGTGAGCATCCACCCGCGAGCGCCCCTTGCGTAGCCGACGATCTTTCGTGCCCCGCCCCCCCACGCCAGCAATGCGCTTCGGAAACTATTGGGCAGGAGGATCGCCAGGTCGAACCGCTCCCCGCGAATGCGCCGGATGAGCCTGGCCGTATTCCAGCAGGACGGGAAACGCGCGGAAACATCCTCGATATCATCGTCGCTCAAGGCGGCGCCGCGGAGAGTCTCCAGCGCGCCGCTGCGTCCCAGGAACGTAATCCACGAGGTGGCGAACCTTTCCCGCACGGCGCGCAGGGACGGCGTTGCCATCACGGCGTCGCCGACAGGGTTGGGCAGGACGATCAGGATTCGCTGCGGGTCGCACATGGGAGTATTGTATCGGCTGGGCGGCGTCGGGGGTAGACGCTCAGTCCGCTTCGAGGTTCGGCGGTGTCCTTGCCAGCGACGCCCATGACGTTCTGCGGATAAGTTTGGGCACGTTGACAGGTTCGGTTCCCACCATTACGCTTCGCAGGCCCGCCGACGCGAAAGACCGCGCCGCCAGCGCCGAGGTGCAGATACCGAGGCGGAAATTTTTGAAGGTCTTCCGCAAAGCGGCGATCTGGCTCACCAGTCGCGATTCGACGACAATCCGCGGAAACTTCCATTTCTTATCCCGTACGACGTGCCAGTATTCCCTCTGCCAGAGGAGGACCGGACCGTCCGGATAGCCGTTGGACTTCAGCCAGCCGTGCATTGAGGCGTGGTGTTTCACGGATCGTCGCGTCAGGTAAAGAACGTTCGCCCCGCCGGCGATTACCTGTAACGCCTGGCGCGCCGAATCTCGCGACTGCTTGTTCCACGGTCCCGGAAGCGCGTCCAGGTCGACCGCGACGAGAGGGTATTCAGCATCCCAGACGTAGGCCGGCGCTTCGGTTTCCAGCTCTTCACCCTCGTAATCCATGTGCTCGACGATCACCACGTATTTACCGGGCTTGTCCGGAACGGTGACGGTCGTCGCGGCGTATCCGAGTTCGTCGGTATGTGCGGCGCGCTGGATGGATGAGTCGGCGAGGCGAAACCGCATAGCGGCGCTGCGGACGGGGAATGACATTACGAAGAAATCGTTGCGCTGCAAACGCGCGATGACCGTCGCTTCGCCTCCCGCGGCTGCAAGCTGATCCGGAACGGTCAGTATGTAGTAACCGCCGCATCCGCTGAGCGTCGCCGTCATCAAAAGAACGAAACTTATCCGCAGCATTATCGAGTTCCTTTGACGGAGATTAGGCACGAGAGGCTGCCGTTTGTCAATTGTTTGCGTGCGGGCATAAAAAAACGGGCGACCCGAAGGAGCCGCCCGAGGATGCACAATGCTTACGGTGCGATTATTTTTTGCGACGGCGGAGCAACGGAATAACCCCTGCGCCCAGCAGCAGCATCGTCATCGGTTCAGGGATCTGGCTGAAGGTCTGGTAGAAGGAGCTGATCTTCGCGATCCCCTCCTGCCCGACCAGGCCGCCGTTGGCGCCTACATCCTTGAGGATCCAGACCTCGGACAGTGCTACGGGCTGTCCCGTCTGTGGGTCGGTGAAGAATTTGTGGTCGATCTCTTTTCGCGCGCCGCTGGCAGAATCGTAGTAGACGCCCTTCTGGGCGAGCGACGGATCGTTGAACTCGTTCGGATTTCTCGCATAAACCGTCTCGCTGATCGTAACCAGCCCGCCGTTGTCCGCCAGGTATCCAGCCATCTTCAGCGTGTTATCGTGGATCAGCCAGGGTTCATCGGCGACGGCCTTGAAAACGATGACGGTGTCGGCAAGCTGCCCTGCCCCGGCGGACCACAGCCCGTCGAAGCGGATGCCGAGTTCGCCCTCGATGAGAACGCCGGTCAGGCGAATGGAGGTAATGTCCGGGACCAGCGTAGTGTTCAACGCCGTGGGACTGACTGTGAACATGCTGAAGACCTTGTCCCCTACCCTCAGGCCGCCGGCGGCGTTTACTTCCTCAATCGTCGGACCCATGGTCGGGGGATTCTGGAAATCCCAGATGATTTCCGCCTGCAGGAACGAGGGGAACGACGCGAATACAACGATAGATACTAAAATAGCGGGTATGAGCGTTCGCCTGAGCATGAGCATCCTCACTTTCTACTACATCGAGCGTTAATCGAGCCTTGCCACCGGCACCCACCGAGCACGTCAAGCAACGTGAGTCCGGAACCTTCCTAAGCGGGTACCAGTCTAACTGGCATCGTCAATTTTGTCAAACAAGTTTTAGGAAAATTACCAATAATAATGCACTTATGGAAAAAGTTTGGTTGCCCGACGTTTGCCCCGCTCAACTACAGATGACGCATATACCATAATACCTTGCTGTCACTTATATTGCGGTAATATACTCGTTTACGGCAATTTATGGCAACTTAAGAAAGATACGGCGTATCCGCGGAGTTGTCGGGCCCTGTCTGCAGGGGCCAAGGCGTCTTTCACCGCTTTTGGCTTGACCGGGCGCCGGAGACGTAAAATACTGGTGTCAACGCCGTTGCGGAAATTCACCTTTCGCCGCCAATACCGGCGGGGAGCGTTCGAATATGCGGGTCGCTATCGTTCACGAATGGTTTGCCTCGTACGCCGGCTCGGAGAAGGTCGTCGAGCAGATGCTCCACGTTTACCCCCAGGCGGAGCTGTTCGCCATAGTCGATTTCCTGCCTGCCGATCAGCGGGCGTTCCTCGGCGGGAGGACCGTCAGGACGTCGTTCATCCAGAAGCTCCCGCTGGCCCGCAGGCATTTCCGGCGATACCTGGGCCTGATGCCGCTTGCGATCGAGCAGTTCGACGTAAGCGAATACGACCTGGTGATCAGCAGCTCTCACGCCGTCGCCAAGGGCGTGCTTACCAACCCTCATCAGCTCCACGTGTGCATGTGCTACTCGCCGATGCGGTACGCCTGGCACTTCCAGGAGCAGTATCTTCGCTCGGCGGGACTTGCTCATGGGCTCAAGTCGTGGCTTGTCCGGCGAACGCTCCACCGCCTGAGAAACTGGGACGTGCGAACCGCCAACGGGGTCGACGTGTTCCTCGCTGTTTCCGCTTACATCGCCGGGCGAATCTGGAAGGTCTACCGGCGTCAGGCCACGGTTATCTATCCGCCGGTCGACGTCGCCGCCTTCACCCTGCGTCGCGAGAAGGAAGATTTCTACCTCGCCGCGTCGCGCCTTACGCCGTACAAGCGCATGGATCTCATCGTGCGTGCGTTCGCGCAGATGCCCGGCCGAAAGCTCGTTGTCATCGGCGCGGGCCCGATGCTCAAAAAACTCCGCAGGCTCGCCACGCCGAACGTGACGATTATGGGATACCAGGGCGACGATGTGCTCGTGGACCATTACCGGCGGGCGCGGGCGTTCGTGTTCGCGGCGGAGGAAGATTTCGGGATTGTCCCGGTCGAGGCGCAGGCCTGTGGAACGCCGGTGATAGCATTCAGCCGCGGCGGTGCCGGGGAGACCGTTATCGACGGCGTTACCGGAATATTCTTCGACGAGCAGAAGCCGCAGTCGCTCATCGATGCCGTGGAGAGGTTCGAATCCGCCGGCGACGCTTTCGACCCGGATCGCCTCCGCGAGAACGCCGAGCGATTCAGTATCGAGCATTTCCGCGATAACTTCGAGCGAATCATCAGCCGCGAGTATTCCACCTTCCGATCCGGAGGGTCTGGCGATCAACCGAAGATCGTAACGTAACGTAGCGTGAGCGGGCGGGACCGGTCATTCCACCGGGTCATACCCGCCCTTGCCCAGCGGGTTGCATCGCAGGATACGCCACAGGCCCATCATCGTTCCGACGATCGCGCCGCGTTTTTCCACCGCTTCGATGAAATACCGGCTGCACGTCGGCACGAACCTGCACTGCCTGCCGATCAGCGGCGAGAGCGTCGCCTGGTAGAGGCACACGACCAGCACGATCGCCCTTCTCGGAAGAGAGAGAATTTCCCGAAGCGGCCGTGGCATGTTCATCGCCCGTCCTCCATCTTCCGCTCCAGCCTTACCGACAGTGCGAGCAGCGACTCGCGGAGCCTTTCCAGCGAGATATCCGCACCGGCGCGTGGGACTATCATGTAGTCCCGTCCGCCCGGCAGGGACCGGCGCGACAGGCGGCACGCCTCCCGGCAGAGGCGTTTGACGCGATTTCGTCGGACCGCCCCACCGTGCTTTTTCGACACCGCCACGCCGAAGCGCGAGGGCAGGGCTTCCCGCTCGCGACGTGTCGCCAGCAGGGTAAGCACGCCGTCGGTCGCACTTTTGCCCTGCTCGAAGACTCGCGCGATGTCTGCGCGACGCTTAAGACGCAATTCTTTCCCTGCCGTGTTCTTCATCACCACGCTCCGATGATGAGTTTTTATCACACGATACGGCGTCAAGCCAGATGTGCTTGGGGGGTGAGGTGAGATGGACTTGCCAAGACGAAGTTCGTCACTGCCTTAGGCGGCGATAAAGCCCGCCGTCGCTAAAGCTATGGCGGGCACCGCCATCACCAACGCTACGGCGGACAAATCCGCCGAAGCCTTGGCGAAGGCGGATGGAGCCGAAGGGAATCGAACCCATGACCTGCTGATTGCGAACCAGCCGCTCTCCCAACTGAGCTACGGCCCCATGAGTAACACGATAAGTATATCGAACGAACCGCCCGATGGGAAAGAGGAAATCATCGAAAGGCTGGAAGAAAAGCGGATTTTGGATCATATCTTAAATCTGGAATCTCAGATTTGAGATCTCAAATCCGGGATTTTCCGATCAGAGTTTCGGCCCGAGGTACTTCGGAGAATATTTTCGCACGAGCTTGAGCAGTTCGGGCTGGTTGGGGTCTATCTCGAGCGATGCGTTCCATTGTTTCAGGGCCTTCTCACGAAGTGCCTCCCTGTTGCCCGTGCGGTCCAGCAGGAACTCGCTCATGTAGACCGCGCCCAGCCCGCGATGAGCGGCGGCGTTGTCGGAATTGAGCGAAATGGCCTTCTCGTAGGCCTCCTTGGCCTTTGGGATGTTACGCATGTGGAAGTAGCACGCGCCCATGCGCTCCCACGGTTCGCCGGAATTCGGCATCGCGCCGGCGGCAAGGGTGTAAGTATGTACCGCCTTTTTAAGACGGTTCTGACGTACGTACGTCGCGGCAAGGTTAAGCAGCACCTGTGGCTGATTCACGTCAAGCTCCAGCGACTTCTTGTAGGACTTGACGGCCTCGTAAAGACGGTTCTGACTGTCGAAGATGATCCCCATGTTGCTGTATGCCTGCGGGTTAGTCGGGTTGGCCTTGATAGCGGCGCGGCAGTACTGCTCGGCAAGGTCGTATTTGCCCGCCTGGAAATAGCAGGCGCTGAGGTTCAGGTTCCCCTCGAAGTCATCCGGCTTGATCGTAATCGCGCGCAGGTATATGTACGTAGCCTTGCGGAGGTATTTTTCTGCCTGATCATCATCACGGGCGGCCTCGGCAAGCGCCTGATACGTTACGCCGAGGTTGTAGTGCGGGCGGAAATCGTAAGGGTTCAGGCGGCAGGCCGTTTCGTACGCGCGTCGGGCCAACTCGTAGCTGCCCCTGCGACGATGGATATCGCCCATCGATTCGTACGCCACCGACAGCGTCGGGTCCGCCTGCACCGCCCTGGTCAGCGCAACCAGCGCGTCGTCGTCGTTTCCGCGGTCCACCAGTAGCTGGGCGCGAACGTAATCGTCAATCGCCTGCTGGGGAAAAAGCGGTTGCCCGCAGCCGATGACCGTTAAAAGAAACCCCGCGCTCAGAACGCCTCTTACGCCAACTCGCATATCACTCCAATCCGTCGGAATATTCTTTATGTTATCGTCCCTTTGTAGCTTTTCCGTCCACCCCGGTCAAGCGGATAGCGTCTTGCGTGTGGCAAGAGCAAAATGGCGATAATAGGAAAAATGATATTTTTCCTAAAAATAGTGTACCGAGAGGCTTCTTGTCGTCGATTATTGCTAGAGAAAGCTGACAAGAGCAGGTGCGCGGAAGTTCACAGGCAATCCAAACGAATAACCCCCGACCCAGGTAAGTTCGTGATTGCTCACCCAGGATTATTATCTTGGCCGCGCGCCTGTTTTTATTTTCCCCGACCGGTTTAAGTTGATGTGATAATCAGCCATGTTCTTCATCCCCTGGCCTTGGTTCCCCGTTTCTTCCGTCATCACTCGAACAGCGCCGTTCCTATTCGCAAAATCGCCGCGCCGACGGGCTGAGGTTTTTCTCAGCCATCACAACGCCGTTGCGCTGCCGTCTTCAACGATCACAAAATCCTCAGCCAGCACCTCCGCGCTGCAACCCCATCCTGCGTCCTTGTCTTGTCTGCTCATTTCATCTGTCCTGTTGGACCCCGGGATTTAATGGGGCGATTATCGGTTCTTGTCCTTCATTCCTTCGAGGCAAATCTCTATCGTGATATAACGTATGATCACATGTACAAGGCTCTGCGCGTATCGTCCTTGCTGAGGGAGATTGCTTGCCTTCATTCGGACGTTTGATAAATAACTGGGCGATAGCGAGGAGGAGGAATGGGCTTACCAGTTTGACGGGCGGCATCCAACCAGGTTTCTTTGGCTCGCTCCAATTCCGCCAGTGCCTCTTCGGGAGTGTCGCCAAAGGCCGAGCATGATTCCAAATCGGGGATATCTGCAATATATCCTCCGTCTTCCTCGCTGTAGAAAATGTTAATATGATAATCGGCCATGTTCATCTCTCCCACTTTAGATTATACCGCTCAACGAGGCGGAGCAGTTGTCGAATTTGATACGGTTTTGCCTGTCCACGCACGTCTTGAAGGTTGATGAATCCAGGAATGTCAGGATGCGTGTAGATATGATGGCTTCCTTTTATCCTGTCCAGAAGGAAGCCAAGACTTTCGATAAGGTTCTCCATGTCCCGAAAGGAAACATTGTGCAGGTCACCCCGCCCCAGCCGGCGCAGTAGCTTCTTGCGATTCATGCCTTTAGTTTCTCATTCCTTCCGTTATCACTCGAACAGCGCCGTTCCTATTCGCAAAATCGTCGCGCCCTCCTCGACGGCGACGGAATAGTCCTGGCTCATCCCCATGGACAGTTCCTTCAGATCGTCCCCTCCTATCCGCTCGGTGCACATTTCCTCGAACAGTTCCCGCAGGCGGACGAATATCGGCCGCGACTTTTCCGCATCGCGCGTGATGGGCGTCATCGTCATCAGTCCGATAAGATGCAGGTTTTCCAGCGTGCAGATCATCTCCCCCAGGTGCATCGCCGCGCCGACGGCACAGCCGAACTTCTGCGGCTCCTTGCTGCAATTAACCTGGAGCATCACGTCGATCTGCCCCATTCCTTCGGCGCGGGCCTGGATTTCCTCCGCCAGTCGCAGCGAGTCCAGCGAATGAATCACCCCGACGATCGGAAGGACGTTCTTTACCTTGTTTCGCTGGAGGTGCCCGATCATGTGCCATCGCGGCGCGATCGGCAGAGGATTGCGTTTTCGTTGCAGGTATCCGTTCAGCTCTTCCGCTCGCCGTTGAAGCTGTTGAACGCGATTTTCGCCGAGTTCCGTCATGCCGGCGTCGAGAAGCAGCTTGATCTCGTCCAGGCCGACGGTCTTGGTGACGGCGACGATGCTCACGTCGTCCGTTCGTCCGCTCCTGGCGCGGGCGTCGGCGATATTGTCCCGGATGCGGGATAGATTCCCGGCGATCCTGCTCTTGGTAACTGCCATGATCGCAGAACATACCACGCGGTTCTTTTGAGGGCAAGCCTGCGTGCGGTCTACCGCATCGCAGTAACGTAGTTCATGCAGAACTCGTCGCGTCCGGCGACCGCCTCGGCTGCGTATATCGTCGCCATGACGCCGTCGACGCACGGGTCGGTTATCGCCGCGTCCATACCGGCGTAGATGCACTGCGCCAGGGCGGCCAGGTTCACGTTCTTTCGCTTGGGAAGCCCGAAACTTACGTTGCTCAACCCGCCGCCGATGTGAACCTCGGGCCATTTCGACCGGATCTGCGCGATGGCGTCTATTACGTGCCGCCCGCTGGCTGCATCCGCCGAAACGGGCAGGAAGCACGGGTCCACGATGATCTCGTCAAGCTTCTTTCCCGTGTCGGTAATCCTGGCGATGAGCTGCTCGGCCCGCTGGACGCGATCTTCCATGGAGCACGGCGTTCCGTCGTCACTCATCAGAAGCGCGACTACCATGCAATCGAATTCCTTGACGATATCCAGCATGTTCTCCAAGCGCTCGCTCTCCAGGGAGATGCTGTTGAGGATCGGCTTTTTCTTCGCCATGGACAGGCCTTTGCGCATCACGTCCGGGTTGGCTGTGTCCACCGCGATTGGAAGCTCGCTGCCGGCCTGGACAAGGTCCATCAGCCAGACCATGTTCGCCTCTTCGGCGCCTTCACGCGGGTTCCCACCGTTGATATCGATGTAGGTGGCCCCGGCGGCGTCCTGTTCCTTTGCTGTCTTGACGATGTGATCGGCGTCCCTGTTTTCGAGGGCCGAGGCGATAGCCTTGCGGGTTGCGTTGATTTTTTCACCAATGACCAGCATCCATACTCTCCTGTTAAAGATTTCAGACCTGCCTGCCGGTCAGGCAGGTTTCAAATTTGAGATTCCGGATTTACTCTTCTTCCATCGCCCTTCGCTGCGCGTCCCAGTCCATCAGGGCGTCCAGCCCGTAGCTTACGCTCTCTCCACCGGTCAGTTCGGCAAATTTTTTCAGCCCTTCCGCTGCCTTCCCGAATTCGGTCATTCCCACAATCGTTATGGTGATTCCGAGTTTTTTCGCGCGTTCGACGAGTTTGGCCGCACTGCCCGATGTTCCATCCCCGAAAGAGCGGCTGACCATCATCACGATCGCCTTCACCGCTGATTCGTTCTTGAGTTTTTCCGCACGATCGAGCGCCTTCTCAAGTCCCGCAGGCAACTCGGCGCTGCCTTCGGGAATGTACTCGTCCAGGAACGTTTTCAAAGACGCCCTGGCCGATTCATTCGCGTCGCTGAGTCCCCCGGCCGGGAACCAACTGTCGCCCTGGGCAACGCCGGCGATCAGCACGGCGAATTTCTGGTCGTCGCCCAGGGATTTCACCGACGAGATCGTCATCACTCTGGCGAAGTCGAACGTTTCCTCCATGCCAGACCCGCCGTCCAGAATATAGATCACCGGGGCGCTTATGTTCATACCGGCAACCGTCTTGGGTTTCTCGTCGAGCGGGTTGACGTATCCCGAACCGCTCGTCCCGCCGCCTTCGGATATTTTCCTCTCTCCGCTACCGGCAATCAGGATCGCCATGTAAATCATCACGCCGATCATCAGAACTATCGCGCCTATCAGGATGAGCGAGACGATGCCCTGCACCTTCACCGGATCGGCGGTGGGTATGTGTTCTTCCGATATGGTGGCGGCTACTTCTCGCGTCGCCGACTGGCGGGCCGCCTCCTGCTGGGCTGTGGTCATCGGCGCGTCCGGACGAAAGCCCGGCGTATCCGGGCGACCAGCAGCGCCGCTGGATGATTTCCCAGCCACCATGTTGATCGTCTTGCAGTACGGGCATCGGCAAACGCTCCCCGCGAACGCCTCGTCGATCGATATCTTCTTACGGCAGCCGGTGCAGCGAACTTTCATGGCCATCTGAATCCACCTCTTCTCTTGGGGCCTTGCTCCACCGCACTGTACCACTACTGCAAGGCCGGGGCAAATACCGCCTCCACGTTGAACGGCCAATCTACGAACCGGTTTTTACCGAGATGCGCGGGATGAAAATGAACAGGATGAAAACGTGTCGGAACGTGTCGGCGCCGGTTAAGGCTCGCCCCTCCGTTGTTGCGGCGTGCCAAGTAACCGCAGGCTGTTGGAGACGACCAGCAGCGTAGCGCCGGTGTCGGCGGCGATTGCCATCCACAGAGAGGCAACGCCCAGAAGCGTCAGGGCGATGAACAGAAGTTTCAACCCGAGCGCAAAAATAATATTCACCTTGATGACGCCCAGCGTGCGTCGCGAATGGCGGATGAGCCAGGACAGCTTGGTCAGGTCGTCGGACATCAGCGCCACGTCGGCCGTTTCCAGTGCGGCGTCGGTTCCCATCGCGCCCATGGCGATTCCGAACGTAGCAACGGCCATGGCGGGCGCGTCGTTGATACCGTCGCCGACCATCGCGACCTGGCCGTACTCGCGAACGAGAGACTGTACGGCGTCGACCTTGTCTTCGGGCAACAGCTCGAAGCGGAACTCGTCCACGCCGGTAGCAGCCGCTACTGCCCTGGCCGTACCCTCGTTGTCGCCGGTGAGCATGACGATTTTTTGGACCCCGACATCCTTGATGGCCCGCACGCTCTCGGCGGCGTCTTCTCGAACGCCGTCGGCTACGCTGATCAGCCCGCACACGTGATCGTCGTTACCAACCGCGATTACCGTGTGTCCGGCGTCCTCCAATTCATCAGCCTTGGCGTGGACTTCGGGCGTCTCCTGGACCTTGTCGTGCATCATGCGGTGGCTGCCGATCCAGAATAACCGCCCGTAGACGCGCCCCTGGGCCCCCTTGCCGGGTATCGCCTGGAAGTCCTCGGCCGGTGGGATGCCGATGCCCTCGGACCGAGCCGTTCGCAGGATCGCTCTGGCCAGTGGGTGCTCGCTGTTGGCCTCCAGCGCCGCTGCCCTTTCCAGAAGCTCTCCCGGCGTGTGATCGTTCAGGGGTATGACCTGCTGCACCTCGGGATGTCCGTAAGTCAGCGTGCCCGTCTTGTCCACCGCCAGCGCGCGGAGACGACCGGCAGCTTCCATATACATCCCGCCCTTGACCAGTACGCCGTTGCGGGCCGAGGCGGTGAGGGCAGAAACGACGCTGACCGGCGTCGAGATCACCAGGGCGCACGGGCAGGCGATCACCAGGATCACCAGCCCCCGATATATCCAGTCGGACCAGTCCAGCGACAGTGCCAGCGGAGGGATGAGCACGATCGCCGCCGCCAAGGCCATCATGATCGGTGTGTAATACCGGGCGAAACGGTCCACCCACTGTTGTGCCGGAGCGCGGCGAGACTGGGCCTTCTCGACCATCTGAATGATCCTCGCCAGCGTCGTGTCGCTCGCCGACTTCGTGGAGCGGAACTCCATCGCGCCGTCTTCGTTAATCGTGCCGGCGTACACCTCGTCGCCCGGCTTCTTGCTTATCGGCATCGATTCGCCGGTGATCGGAGCCTGGTTGACGGTGGAGGACCCCTTCAGAACCACTCCGTCCAGGGGGATCTTTTCGCCGGGGCGAACCAGGACGGTTGCGCCGACGGGCACGTCCTCGACCGGTTTCTCGTGAACTTCTCCATGTTCCGGACAGATGTACCGGGCGACGGTCGGGGAGAGGTCCATCAGCGCTCCGATCGCCCGTCGGGCGCGCCCGACGCTCCAGTGCTCCAACAGCAGCGATACGGCAAAGAGCAGCGCAACTGTCGCGCCCTCGAACCATTCGCCGATGAACAGGGCGCCAGTGACGGCCACCACCATCAACAGGTTCATGTCCGGGCGCAACCTTCGACCGGCCAGCAGGGCCTTGGGGACCACGAACCAGGCCCCCGTCACGACCGCTCCGACGTACAATAGAATCGACGCCAACGGGAAGACGTGCCGCTCGTCGTGTCCCTCGGCGAAGGCGTCAACGATACTACCGTGCAGCAACCAGTGCGAGAGGAAGCCTGCCACCAGCAGACCGCCGCTCAATACCGCCATGATCAGCCGACCGTGCCGCTGCCAGAATGACGTCGGCTCCAGCTTTCCGCGGGACTCCCACGGAATGGCTTTCATGCCGGTGGCGGAGACGGCTGCGACGATATCGGCTGGGGAGACGCGCTCGGCGTCATATTCGACGGACATCCGTGCATTGAGTACGTCGAAATCCATCTCGATGACGCCGGGCCGGTTTCCGACCTCCCGCTTCAGGATGGTGACTTCCTCAACACAGTCCAGACCCTCGACCTTGTAGTCGATGCGCTGTGGGACGGATCTGTTTTCGCTATTGAAGCTCACGGGCTTCCTCCTTCAACATTTCGATGAGTGTGTAATCATATATTCTTGCTTCGGCCTTGCGGAGCAGGTCGCTTTCCATCCTGCTCATGAGTTCGTAGTGCCTGGTCTCCATCAGGTCCCCGCGAACCCGATCTCTTACCTCCTCGAAGGCCCGATCCATTGGCTCCTGGCGGTCCCGAACAAACGCGACGTGGAAGTTGCCTCCCATCCGAAAGACCGGACTAAGCCTGCCCTTTTCAAGGTCGAGCACGTTCTCGTGAAGCTCATGGTAGAACAGCTCGTTCAGGGCATTGTCGCTCTCGCCGATCCATCCCTCGATCCTCCCGCCCGTCCTGGCGGTGTACGGATCGTCGGTGTAACGCTTGGCTACACTGGCGAATCCATCTCCCGCAAGTTGATCCGGCGAGAGGGTCTTGAGTTCGGCCAGGGCCTTTTCGGCTTTTCGGCGGGCTCGTTTCTCTTCTTCGTCTCCGGCGCCGCCGTTGATGCGAAGGTAGTTGATCTTGACGCGAGCCGGCCGGCGGTAACGGCGCTTGTGCTTCGTGAAGAAATCCCGCAATTCCCGGTCCGTAACCGTGATTTTGTCATCCACCTCCTCCTGGTGCAACACCTGTTTGAGCAGGGCAAGCCGGACGCGGTCGATTCGTTTTCGATTCTTCCCGGCGCGCAGATCGTCGGAAGAATCCTCGACGACAAGGGAACGCTCGACCATCCTGTCCAGGAGTTTCTTTCGGGCTTCGAAATCCGCATACCTGGCCTGCTCCAGTGGCGTCAGTTCCCCGAACTCCTGCATGAAATCTCCCAGGCTGTAGGGTTCGCCGTGGATGGTGAATAGCGTGGCGTTGCGGTTTTCCTTCAGATGCCGCCGGCGAAGTTCTCCGGCCAGTTCGGAGGCGAGCTGTTCGCGGACCTCGTCAAATCGCTGAGGCCTTGGTTCTTCGCGAGCCTCCACTCGCGCCACCAGCAACCTGTCTCCGTCTTCGAGAACGTCCGTGACCTCGGGCGGGAAATGTCGGGCGAGTTTCATCTTTTTCCACAGCGACTCCTTCTCGGAGACCCAGTTCGTAGCGGCTGCCTTGCCGGGCGTACCCTTGTCGGTAAAGAATCTCCGTATCTTCGAAACGGGTGCGCCCGAAAGCAGGAGTATGCGGACCTCGCGGGCTATATCCCGACCGGGCGAGTCGCTTCCACCGGCCGGAACTTCAACCAGCAGCAGCTTCATTCGTGTGGGCAGACGGAACCGTTCGCGCTTCTCGAAGTAGGCCGTCCGCAACTGTTCCTCGTCACCCCTGGGGTACTTCAGGAGGTCGTAGTTGACGGTGAGTCCGGAGTTCTCCCTTAGCTCTTTGAGGTACTTCCGGATGAAGGCCCTTTCTTTCCGCCGCGTGAGAAGGACCCTGATTTTCCCAGTGACCTCTGAGAGGGTGCGCGAGCCGAACTCTTTTCGGTTCTGCTCGTAATAGGTTTTGATCTCAGAGCCTTCGACGCGGATTTTCCCCTTGTGCCAACCACGATGGAGGTCGGCGATGTTGATCTCTTCGACAGCGTGTTTCAGCAGGTGGCGAACCTTCCCTCTCTCGGCGAGCTTCTTCTTCGCCACAAGATTTCCGATGAGCCGGTCCACGACCAGGCTGGTCGCCGCCTCCCTGTAAACAGCCAGCGTGTGGGCTTCCGCATGCTCACTACCGCAGGCCAGAGGCGTTTCGCACTGTTCGTCCTCTGTGCAGGAATCATGGTCATCTCCGTGACGGGAGCAACGAAGGTGCTTTTCGCACCGTGGCAGGAACTCATGCAAGTAACGGCGCAGTTCCTCTTTGGTTACTTTTCCACCCCGGTACGTAGCGACGATGCCGGGTTCCGGAGGCCTGAGCATGCGCATGGACAAAGCCCCCAGCAGGATCAGCACAAAAATGCCGACACCTACCTGGAAGCGCCTGTTACGGACCAGGACACCGATCTTTTTCATCTTTTTCCACACACCTGCGCTCCGGTCGAGCGCGAAGGTCAACTCCCCCGCCCATCCGGCGGGGGTTGACTGCGTCCGACCGTGGTGCCCATCAAACCATTCGCCCGTCGGGCTATATCTTCCATTCCTTGATGCGATCCGACAAGGTCGTGATAAGTCCCGCCGTCTTGAACAGGACGACCACCGCTCCGATGGCTACCAACAGATTTCCCACATTACTGAGTATTTCACCAACATTTGCCATTTTGTTTTCTCCGTGTACAGATCTATTCGATTTCGCGAGCCGCCAACGCGACGACTCTCCCAGGCCGGGACCAGCTACACATCCCATTCCTTGATGCGGTCTGAAAGGACGGTGATAAGAGCGGCCGTTTTGAACAGTATGACCACCGCTCCGATGGACACCAGCAGTGCGGCTACGCTACTAAGCAGGCTTCCGATATTCGCCATCTTGATTGTCTCCATTGCACGGGTTTAGCGGATTCGCGAGCGTGCCACGCGGCAGCCCACGGTTTGTTTCACTCTGTCGGGTGGGTTTCTTCTCCCAATCGTGCGGCGGCCCGCTTTTCCAGTCGCTTCACGATCCACCAAAGGCGGGCGAGCAACATCGCGCCTCCGACGGCTGAGAGAATCAAAACCACTGTGGACACGATTTGCAGTACCTGGACCATGTTGCGCTCCGGGTGCGGCTATCTATCTCTTATCGAGAAACCTCAAGTTCACCTTCTTGCCTTTACCCGAAGAAGCGGTCAGAATGTACTTTCCGACCCGGGGAAGAATCTTCTCCATCGTTTCCAGATACAGCCGGTATCGGGTGACGTCTTCGGAATACATCTGCAGGTTCTTCTGATACTCTGCCAGCACGGACTCGAAGTTTTGGGCGTCGCCTTTGGCCCGATTGACGACCTCGGTGCGATATCCCTCTGCCGCACTGACCATTTCCCTGGCCCTTCCCCGAGCTTCCGGAACGACGCTGTTGGCAAAGCCCCTGGCCTGGTTGATCGTCTGTTCGCGATCTTCCCTGGCGGTCTGGACGTCCCGGAAGGCGTCGGCTACGTCTGCGGGCGGGACGATGGCGCGGATGTTGAACGCCGTAACCTGCAGACCGCTCTCGTAGGTGTCGAGAACCTTCTGGGCTTTCCAAAGGATCTTGGTCTGGGCGCTGATTTTCTCGGTCGTGAGAATATCGTCCACCCCCATCTGGCCCACAAGTTCAACGAGCGCAGCGCCGATGGCGTTGTGGAGCAGGCGTTCTGCGCTGAAATTGGTCCGGTAGAGGAACCTGACGGGGTCCTTGATCTTGTAATGGATGATGGCCTCGATGTTGATGATATTCTCGTCACCGGTCAGGAGTTGCAATCTTTCCGGGAGAAACGCCGGATGTTCGTGCTCCGGCAGAACCATACCGATCTCCGCGCGTCGGACCTTTCCCACGTTGATAATCTCGACACGATCCACGGGCCAGGGAACCCGGTAATGCGCGCCTTCGCCGATTGTGGCGATGACACGCCCGAATCGCTTGACGATGCCCTGCTGGCCGGGATTGACGATGTAGACACCCGTCAGGAAGTACACGACGACCAGCATGCCCACCGCAACGGGTATGAGCACGGCAAGCTTCAAATGACCGAAGGCCTGCTTGATGTCGTCCCAGGAATTTCGTGGCGTCTCGTTCTCAGTCATTTCTGCACAACTCCTGCCGGGCGGGTCGTCGCGTTTCCGACGCTCGATTTGACCGACGAAGGCATTGGACCCCCGAAGTACTGCAACAACTCCGAGTCGGCGGGCAGGACGGCAGTTGTCTTCCCGTCAATGATCTTCTCGTAAGCGGCCAGCGTCCTTATGAAGCGGTAGAAAGTGGGATCTTTCTGAAAGGCCTCCGCGTAAATGCGGATGGCCTCGGCGTCCCCCTCTCCCTTGATGATCTCGGCTTGCTTGTATGCTTCGGATACGATCGTCTTTTCTTCCTTTCTTGCCCCGGCGCGAATCTTGGCGGCCTCCTCGCTGCCCTCGGAACGGTACTTTCTGGCCATTTGCTCGCGTTCGGCCTTCATCCGGCGGAAAACGCTCAACTTGTTTTTCTCCGGGAAATTCAACGTCCGCATCTCAACGTTGACCGTCTCGATTCCATAGCCTTGAGTCTGCCGGTTGCATCGGTCGGTTATCGCCTCGAGCATCTTGGGCAGTTTCATGCGGGTCTGGTCCACGTTGACCAGGTCGCTCAGTTCAAACTCCCCGATCGCCACGCCCAGCACCGAGGATACGACGTCCGACAGGCGGGCCTCCGCGCCGACCTTGTTCCGGACCGTCTTGAGGAACGTCAGGGGATCCGTAATCTTCCACGAGGCGTAGTAGTCCACGACGATGCTTTTCTTGTCACGGGTGAGGAACTCGATCTGCCCGGCCTCGTACACCTGGAGACGATTATCGTATCGCTGCACGGTTTGAATCGGGTCGGGGTACTTCCAGTGCAGGCCCGGCTCGAGAATCGAGCGGACGGGTCTGCCGAACTGCGTTACGATCGCATATTCGGTCGTGTCCACGACGAAGAGGACGAGGTTGCTGATGATCAGAAGGAACACAAAAGCTCCCACGCCCAAGGTTACCTTCATCCATGTTCTCTTTGCTTCCATTGCGTGTCTCCTTCACCGCGTCGCGGTGGACTATTTCGACTCGAACAGCGTGCCCGCATTCTTTCCAACAAACCAGAGATCGGTGCCGCCGAGTTCGACCCCGCCGCCGAGGAGGATCTTCCGGACACCGGGCAGCACTTTCTCCATCGCTTCCAGGTAGAGCCTCGTCTCGGTGATCTCGCGAAACCTGCTGTACACGGAGCGTTTCCTGGCAAACCCCCCGGACTCGCCCTCGCTGCGACGAATCTTCTCCAGTTTGTATCCCTGCGCGTCCAGGACCATCTTGACCGCCTCGCCGCGCGCCCTCGGAACGAGAGCGTTGCGGTAGGAATAGGCCTCGTTGATGTACGTAACTTTATCCTCGCGCGCACTGGCTACATCCTGGAAGGCTTCGATCACGTCCGCAGGCGGGCGCAGCTCGAGAAACAACACGTCCACCACCTCCAGTCCTGTGACATTCTTGTCGAGTTCTCTCTGGAGGGTACGTTTCGTCTCGTCCAGCGCCTCCCTGCGCCCGGTGGTGAGCAGGTCGTCGATGCGCGTATGTCCGACCATTTTGCGGACGCTAGCCTGCGCCGCCTCTCTTACCAGGGCATCCGGCTGAACGACCTGGAGGAGATACTCGATCGGGGCGGATACGCGATAGTGCACGGCGACGTTCACGTCCACCAGATTCTCGTCACCGCTCAGGAGCAGGCGTTTGCCGGTGCTGACCTCCCGGATGGTTGTCGTTTTAATCAGGTCCACACGCTCCAGGGGGTACGGCAGACGGTAGTGAAGGCCCGGTCCGCGAGAACCGGGAAGAACCTTACCAAGGCGACGCACGACGGCCATTTCGTCCGGCTGGACGTAATACAGGCCCGACGCCAGGTATCCTGCCACCGCCAGGGTGACAAGGCAAACTGTGACAAGCTTGCCGGGGCCCTTCAGGGAACCATGCGCGTGATCGCTCGCGATCTCAGCCCGTCCCGAGGCGAGCGCTCGGACATTGGTGACGAGTATTTCAATGGCCGCCAGGAAGATGAATACCACGACAATGGTGGCTGCAACCTTGTCAAGCCCCACCAGGCCGAAGACGCTTCCAAACAATCCGACCAGCACGGCCGAGGAGCAGAACATGTCCATCCGCGCGTGAAAACCGCCAGCCATGAGGCTGGGAGAGCCGGTCTGGCGACCTACGAAGAGCATGTACCGTCCCATGAAGTAGGTAATACAGACGCCCAGCAACGCGCCGATGGCTGCCGGAGCCGCGTAGGCGATCTCAACCGCCTCGCCGCCCACCGCCTCGGCGAAGAGTTCAAAGCCCATCCAGAAAATGAAGATCGCAACGATGATAGCGACGATATTCTCGACGCGCGCGATAAGACCCGCGTAACGCTGGTCCTTCTGCCTGGCTACCACCAGGCCAAGATACACCACGCCGAGCACGAAGACGTCGGCCAGCGAATGCCATGCGTTGGCCTTCAGCGCCAGGCTGCCGGAGACGGAGGCCAGCAGGAAGCGCAGAAAGATCAGCGCGGTGTTGGCGCCGATACTGATCAGTATCGTCTGTTCTTTTCTCTGTGCTGCGTCCTGGAGGTTCGGCATTCCCGTGGGTTCAGTCATCGGTAGAGGGCCCTTTCCGCTTCGTGGCGTTTGGACTCAATCTGGAGCATCCGGCTGAGGATGAAATCCCGGATGATCAGTTGCGATTTCACCAGCAGCTCGTTCTGAAGCTCGTTCATGCGCTGCTGATGCTTGAACTGCCTGAGAAAAGCTTCTACGGCGGGCCTGGCCTCTTCGAAGGTCTGCTGGATGCTGGGACGATGCTCACGCAACTTGACAATCCAGAAGTTATTCGAGAACTCGAAGAAGTCGCTTACCTGCCCGACCTTCAGACCGAATACGTAACGATGAAAACCGTGCTCCATCAACTCGCCGAGATGGCTGCCGCCCTCATATATCCACCGGTCCATTTTACCACCGCGCGTGGCGGTCCAGTCCTCGGAGTATTCCTTGGCTACCTTGGCGAAATCCTCGCCGGCGCCGAGCTTCGCCTGGGCCTGTTCAATCTTCTTCCGCGCCCGCTTGCGCTCGTCTTCGCTGAAACCGACACCCACCCGGATAACGCTTATCCTGGCCTTGGCCGGCTGCATCAACCGCTGCTTCTGCTTCTCGTAAAACGCCCTGGCCTCGGAGTCGCTGATCTCGACCTTCTCGTCTACCTCCTCCTTGTGCAGCATTTGCTGAAGAGCCCGTCTCTTGAGCTGCTCGATCTCTTTGCGCTGCTGGGTGTCCGTGGCCTTATCATCCGCTTTTTCCATCAGCAGTTCCTTGACGATGAGCTGGTCGAGGATGTTTTTCCTGGCCTCGAAGCTGGCGAACTGCTTCTGCTCGGCCGCTGTGAGTTCCGAAAACTCCTGCTGGAACTGCTCGACCGTGAACCGCTTGCCGTGGATGCTGAAAAGGGCCTCGTACCTGTTGAGCTTGAACTTCTCCCGTTCCTTCCGGCGACGGACCGCTGCGCGGACGTCCCCAACGACCGCGGAGAGGGGTTTTTGTTTCCGGGCCCCACGCTCCAGGATCTTGACGATGTAGTAGAAGCCGCCGTCCCTGAAAATAGAGGTAAACTCGCCCGGGTAGCGACGAAAGACCTCCTCCTCGAATTTCCTGCTCTTTCGCCCGCGCCGAACGACCTCCGAACTCGCCGTGTTACCGTCGGCAAACTCCACCGCGACCGCGTTGAAGTCTTCTCCTGCGCGCAGTTTCATAAGGGCCTTCTCCGCCTTCTCCCGGGCAGCCTTCTCGTCGCCGGCGCTTATCCGAAGCGGTAGTACCTGCACAAACTCCGGCGCCACGAACTCCTTGCGGTTGGATTCATAATAGGCGCTGATCTCCGCCTCGGTCGGATCGGGAACCTTCAATAGCTCGTAGTTCCGCTCGATCACGGCGTTCGCCTTGAGCTCCGCGATGTATTTCGGGATGTATTCAGCCTGCTTCTGTGCAACGAGGATGGATTCGATCTCCTTTTCCACTTCGTCGAGCGGACGGTCCTTGTACTCGTCCTTTCGCTGCTGGTAGTACCGGCGTATCTCGACCTTGTCCGGTTTCAGTTTGTCGGCGTGCATCTGGCCCGCCAAAGCGCCAAGGTTGATCTCCTCGACCAGGTGCTTCAGCTTGTGCTTGACGTCCTTGCGACTGGTCATCCCCTTGTCCCTGATCCACCTGTCCACCATTTTCTCCATGACCAGTTGCTGGAGGAGAGTGCGGTAGGATTCGACGGAGTCAAGAGGGTGAGTTTCGCAGTCCTCTTCCGCTGAACACTTTGAATGATCGTAGGCATGTTTCTCGCAGACGGCATGTTTCCCTTGGCGGTGGGTCGCCTCGTTGATGTACCGCCGCAGCTCATTGGCCGTAACCTCGCCGCCGACAAAAGTGGCCACCACATCGTCGCCGATACGCTTGGCCATATCGGTCCGTTCGTCCTGCTGGTCCTGTTCCTGCTTGACGGCCAGAAGAACCAGCATCAGGGCGAGAGCCGTGACGCCCACAATGGTTATGATGATGCCCAGCTTGCTTGACATTCGACTCCTCTTTTGCTTACTCGGATTTCCGGCGTTTCCTTATGCCCGCAGGCAGAGCGCACCAGTTCCGAACTTCACGGCAGCGCCGTACCCGATACTTGCCGTAGCGACAGACATGCCGTTACGTGGTCGCTCTCAAGTGCAGGAAGCCAGCAAGGGGGGAGATCAGACGAGCAAGACGATGGTGCGGGGGGAATAATCGGACGGGGGCGCCGTCTCGGTAGTGGCGAGCATACTCGATGCGTAAGGATACGGCTGCGCGATCTGCGACGCGACGGCCTGGCACGCCTGAAGGTCGTCGCGCACCATCGACGGGCGCGACGGCAGATCCGCCGGAACGCTTACTCCGCCGGTAACGGGTACGTCCAGGCAGCACTCGATAAAATCCACCGCAACTGGTCCGGCGGACTCGGAGAGGCACCTTTCACCCGGCGAGGGCGGGCACATTTGATCGCTGGCCTGGGCTACGGACTTCAGGGCGACGTGCCCATCGGTACCGACGCACAGCAGCACGGGCACACCGCCTCCGAAAGAGGCGGCAACACCCACAACCAGGGTCCATACCATGGCAAGCCGCTTGAACATACTCGGATTCTACGACCGGAAGCCCGCAAGGTTCAACTTTTTCTTGAAAACCCGCTGCCGTCGGTGCGCCGGCGTTTCCAAGCCCAAGGGACACAGGTCTTGGCGCAATCGGACCTGGAAGTGGCAGATCATGAAGAATATCTGTACCATCCTCGCCGCCATGATGGGTTAGAATGCTGTCGACCGGAGCCGAACGGATCGGTCCATCGGGGCGTTGGACGAGTAAAGAGGCCTGCGAAAAAAATGGCGAGACGGAAACTGAGCATATCCGACCTGGACCCGCGCATGGCGCCGCTGGCAGGCGCCGGGGCGCCCGCGATGTGGTTCGAGCCAGACAGGGAACCTTTTCGATTGGCCGGCTTTCCATGGTATCGGCAAGACGGAGTTTTTCGGCGTTTACCGGTGACCGCCCCGGTGACACTTCCTGAAGCGGTTGATCAGCTCGCCGACAACACAGCGGGCGGCCAGGTCGCATTTCAGTCTGATTCGACCCACGTCGCCATTCAGGTGGACCTTGCAGGCATGGCCGACATGAACCACATGCCCTCAACGAGCCAGTGCGGTTTCGACCTCTACGTTGGTCAGCCACACCGACAGCGGTTTCACAACGTCGCAAAATACGATCATCATCAGACAAGCTACGAAATACTGCTTTTCGAACATCCGGACAGGGAAATGCGGACCTTCACGCTGAACTTCCCCCTTTACCAGGGAGTGAAGCGGGTGAGGATCGGGCTGGCGCCGAAGGCCCAAATCGCGCCGCCTCCAGCCTGGGATTCGACCGGTCGCATCGTGATCTACGGAACGTCGATCACACAGGGCGCCTGTGCCTCTCGCCCGGGCCTGGCCTATACGAACATCCTGAGCAGAGCTCTCAATACTGAGATCATCAACCTCGGATTCTCCGGAAACGGTAGAGGCGAGGGTGATATCATCCGCCTTGTCGCCGACGTTCCTGATCCTCGCTTGTTTGTCTTGGACTACGAGGCGAACAGCAACTACGACGGGCTGGTGGAAACACTACCTCAGGCCATAAGCATCGTGCGCGACAAGCACAGCCGCGTTCCCATACTGATTGTCTCCCGCATCGCTTTTGCCGGAGATATAACTCACCCAGACTCTCTCCAGGAGCGCCGTCGCTGCCGGGACATGCAGGCCCAACTGGTGCAGTCCGTGCGGGACAGCGGCGACCAACTCACTCACTTTCTCGATGGATCCATCGTCCTCGGGCCGGATGCTGACGAGTGTACGGTAGACGGAGTGCATCCCAACGATATCGGCTTCATGCGCATCGCCAGGGGCCTCGAACCCGAAATCAGAAGGATCCTTCGGATGGAGATTCCGGAATGTAGAGGCAGTATATAGTCTTCTTCGCGGCGCCGGCCGATGCGCGTCGGCCCGTACTTTGACAATCAAAGACAATCAAATTTATGGAGCATCATTTATGCCGGATCGGTCGCCTCAAGACAGAATCGCAGACTACTCGCAGCGCGTGCTTGCCTGCTGGACTGGAAAAAATATCGGAGGGACGCTGGGAATGCCCTTCGAAGGCGTCCCTGGCCCGCTGGACCTGAACTTCTATGATCCGGTCCCCAACGAGGCGGTCGCCAATGACGATCTGGACCTGCAACTATTGTGGCTGGCGTCTCTGGAACGCAAACAGGCTCCGCTGGACCACGCCGACCTGTGCGATGCGTGGCGGCGGTACCAGGTCTTTGCCGCAGACGAGTACGGTATCGCGCGATGGAACCTGTTTCGCGGTATCGAGCCTCCACTCAGCGGCGTCCACAACAACTGGTTCCGCGACGGAATGGGGGCCGCCATCCGTTCGGAAATCTGGGCCTGCCTTTTCCCCGGCCAACCTCAATGGGCGGCCTGGTTCGCGTGGCAGGACGCCTGCGTCGATCACGCCGGAGACGGCATCTGGGCCGAGGTTTTCCTGGCCGCTACCCAATCGCTGGCGTTCGTCAATCAAAACGTCGTCGAAGTGATACGCCGTTCGCTCGGAATGCTTCCGGAGGACTGCCGCCTCAGGACCGCCATCGAAATGCTGCTCGATATGTTCAAAGACGGACAGGACCTCGAAACCGCCAGGCGGGCGATTTTCGACCGCTTCGGCAGCCACAATTTCACCGACTGCGTGATGAACCTCTCGTTCATTGTGCTGGGGCTTTTGTGGGGGGACGGCGACTTCGACAGAACCGTCCTGACGGCGGTAAACTGCGGAGAAGACACCGATTGCACCGGCGCGACCGTCGGCGCGACTTTCGGGCTTTTCTACGGGCTTGACGCGATTCCTCAGCGGTGGAAGGAACCTGTCGGCGAGGCGATTGTCGTCAGCGATCACCTGAAGCATCTACCCATGCCCGCCGACCTGGGCGAGTTGACCCGACGGACCGAGGCGATTTCCAGCCTTCTGACGGTACAACTGCGGGACCAGTCCTCTCCGACGATTCCACGGGGCGAGCCTCGGGATACGATCGACGACGACAATCGCTGGCTGATCTTTTCGGGATCCCAGCCGACGTTCAGCATGGACGCTCCAGAACCGATCGGTCCCGACCGTGCGTGCGAACTGACGGGCAGTTTCCCGGGCATCGTGATGGACCTGTCCGAGCATCTCGCAGCCGGCGAAACGGTTCTGAACCTGCAAACCTTCATTCACTCGCCCCGCAACGTCGAGGGATTGCTGATGATCTGCGCCAATGCGGGAATCACGGCCTGGCTGGACGGACGGATGGTGCTGAACTACCACGGTCGTCGGCCGATCGTACCGGCGTTTCATCGCACTGAAGGTGGCGGAGCGATTCCGGTTCATCTCGAGCAGGGACGCAGCCACCTGTTGCAGATTCGCCTGCTGGGGTGCGGAAGTTCGCCGATGGCGGTGGTGGCGGTTGGCGAGGTTAACTGTCATTACATCCCGGATGCGAAGTTCGCCCCGCTGGCGAGCGATTGATTCCTCGTGCGATTCGCGTGGGGTCCTGTGCGATCAACGATCGCGGCACGATCGGCTAGAGCACTGAAAGATTGAGATGCCGTAAGGTTTCGTCGGTGAGGACGAGGCTGGCAAGGAAGAAAAATGAGGCATATTCGTTAATATTCCGAATTTTTCCTGACGCCGCCAGCCGACGCCGCAAACTTCAAAACATGCGGCAGGTCAATTTTGAATTGCTCTGGACGTCGTAGCCTACATGGACCGCATCCACACCCGCATCGCCCCGCGGCTGCGATTGTTCCAGAGGGCATAGGGAACGGCTTTGGCTCGAACGGCCAGGCTCTTCTGTCGTATCGGCCCAGGGGCATACAATGGCGCGGCGTCCCCGGCGACAGCCCGTCGCGCGTTGACCGATACGGTCACGCATCCGCCCAGGAGATCCTTCTCCCAACGCGCCGTGGGCTTGTGGTCGGCAGCGAGACAGATCCCGTCCAGCGGCACGCCGCAGTCGGCTTCCTCGAAACAGTAGACGATCGGACCGCGCCGAATCACGACCCGCCCGGCGGCGCTTTCGACGTTCGGATGGGCTTTGATGCGCTGCACGTCCATCGGCAGCGTGAGGCGAACCGTCTCGCCGCCCTTCCATGTGCGGTCGAGGAGTGCATAGCCGTCCTTCATGACCGGCGCCATGCGGATCGCCCGGCCGTCGATGCGAAGCGTCGCGCCGCGACACCACCCCGGAATACGCAGGGCCAGCGTGAATCGGCTGGGCTGCCTGACGCGCACGCGAAGGCGAACATCGCCCTTCCACGGATATCGCGTCTTCATTTCGACGACGGCCGATCCGGAGGAAACCTGCCATCGAATGCTGCCACCGAGGTAGAGATTCACACGAAGCAGCGAGCCGTCTTCAGTGCGCGTGGCGGCGTAATTGCCCAGCGACGCCAGCATTCTCGCCAGGTTCGGCGGGCAGCACGCACAGCCGAACCATTCCTGGCGATCGTGACCGAAGCCGTGCTTCGGCGGGTGCAACTCAAGGCGTTTCGGGTCGCTGGCCAGGCGGTTCTGGTAGAAGAATCGCATCCCGTCGAGACTCATGCCCGCCAGCACGTTGTTGTACAGCGCCAGTTCCATCACGTCGGCATACTCGCTGCGCGGGTCGACCTCCAGCATCCGACGGGCGAAGAACACCATCGCGATGGCGGCGCACGTTTCGGCGTACGCCGACTCATCCGGCAGGTCGTAGTCTTCGGTGAACCGCTCGTCCCGGGCGGTCGACCCCACGCCGCCTGTGACATACATGCGTCGCTTCGTGATCGACTCCCAGAGCGCCCGGCATGCGGCGAACAGTTCCGTATCGTGCGTCTCCGTCGCCACCTCTGCCATCCCCGAATAGAGATACAGCGCCCGGACGGCATGGCCGACGGCGTCGGTCTGCTTCCGCACCGGTACATGAGCTTGGGCGCATTCCAGGGGAGCGGCACTCTTGCCCAGTCGCTTCGATTCGGCCACGAAATAGTGCCCCTGCCCCCTGCGCTTCCGTCCGCGCTCGTCCACGAAGTATTTCGCCAACTTCAGGTAGCGCCGCTGCCCCGTTGCCCGGTAGAGGCTAACCAGAGCGAGTTCCACCTCCTGGTGCCCGGGGTATCCCTTCACCTGGTCCTTGCGTGGGCCGAAACGCCGGTCCATGTGATCCGCCAACCGCTCCATCGCCCCCAGCAGGCGGTCGTCCCCCAGCGAGTCGTGCAACGCGACGGCCGCCTCCATCAGATGACCAGCCGTGTAGAGTTCGTGAGCGCCCAGAAGATCGGTCCACCTTTCGTCCGGGCGGCACCTCGTGAAATACGGGTTCAGATATCCGTCTGGCTCCTGGGCGGCGACGAGATCGGCGACCACCCGATCCATCGCCGGACGCAACGTTGCGTCCTCGTGCTTACTGAGATAGTACGCGACGGCCTCCAGCCACTTGGCTACGTCCGACGTCCAGAAACAGTGCGACTCCTCGGGGAGGGGGCGTTTCGGATCACCCGCCGCCCAGATGGCCTGAAACCGCCCGGTCTGGCGACACTGCTTCTCGGCATGACGGAGCATGCCCGGCAAAACATTTGTCAGCCGATCGTCCCAGAACGGATTTTGGATCGAAACATCCGACAGAGACACGCCCTGCTCCACACGCTCGATATGCTGAGACATGGTTTTCTCCATCGCAACCGGTGCTCCTGCACGAAGAACTCCAAAGCCGGACTTCCGGACAGGCCTGGTAGTCCGGATCAGACGTCACTCATTCCCGGAACGACCACCCGCTCCCCATGCACCGGCACGCGAAGCCGCGGATCGGTTCGACCGGCTTGCCGGGTAAGCTGCTCAGGCGCGATGCCGGGGTTGCCCATGGCTAGCGGTACTCCCTGACGACCTCCAATGCCTTCTCCGCGACCTCCATCGTCGTCGGACACATCCAGACATAGACGCCCTTCGTGCCGATTTCGTCGAGTAGCGGATTGAGTTCATGGAGTTCGACGCCGACGACCTGCACGCTCTTGCCTGCGTCGAGAACGCGGTGGTAGAGTTCGTACCAGCGTGGATTCCCACCGGCTTCGATGCCGGCCTGGGGCGTCCACTCGACGGCATCGAGTGCATCGATGGCCAGCAGAGAGTCCAGCTTGTCGATGCATTGCGTGCCGTCGAGGTGGTACATGGAATGGTCCAGCCATTCACATTGCTCGGTCAGGGCCGGCACGACGAACCGCTCAAACATCTCCGGGGAGAACATCGCGCAGGCGTCGCACTGCACCTTGGCCGTCTTACCGGGACCCCACAGATCGAAAGCGCCGAAACTCGAACTGCCGTCCGGCAGCTGGATGATATCGTAGATTCGCCGGTAGGCTTCGAAGAAGGCCTGGTTGATCTCCATGACCTTCTGCTCAACCCATTCGGGGCGTTCGATCATGTCCATCATCAGCGTCTGCGGGTCGCGCAGGGCTGCGATGATGTCGATGTTCTCCACCAGATCCGGGCAGCCCACCATGTACTTGCCTTCCGCCAATACTGCGCAGGCGCGACAGGTGGCTTCGGTCATCTTCCACCAGTGGCTCTCGGGGTCAAACTTCAGCAGTGGCAGCGATTCCGGATTGGCCACTTCGTGAATACACGGCTTGAACCAAACCGTGTCCGGCGAGAAGCCCGGCTCGGACCCCAGAAATAACGCCAGCGACCCGGGGCCGATATCGGTGCCCGAAATGGGCAGACCGTCGCCCGGGAACTGGTGTTGCGCCAGCGCAAAATGATTGCGTCTGGCCCGCAGGGCGCCGTCTTCGTAGGCCTCAACCAGGCCGGCTGGTCCCGGGTCTTCCATCGCTTCGTGTGGCGTGGCCTGTGGATGGGAGCCAACCGCCACCACCAGTCCCTTGCGGTTCCACCAATCGACAAAGTGCTGTTTTGTATCTTTCCAGTTCGACTGCCACGTCAGATCAAACATGCATGTATTCCTTCTCTTGAACAAGCATCATACCTCCGGCAACGGATAATCGCTGCCCTGAATTTTGAAGGGAGTCGGAAAATCAAGGAATGTCCAATCGTTGCAGAGTTGCTTCAAGCATCGCGGTAATCCGGATTCCGCGATCCCCTGGGCAACACCTTTCCACTTGCCTTTCTCATCGCGCCATAACGCAACATCAAGGGGGGTGTGTAAATCCAGCGAAACTCCCGCGCCCTGGACCAGCGACAGTCCACCGGCGGCTATTGCCTGGAGTTTTCCCGCAGCATCTACCCTTGCGGCGAAAAGACCCTGAGCTTTGGCTCTGATCGGAACGCCGTTTACCGCAATGATTTCATCGATGGGGTCGCCCGCATACGACCGGTTTGCGAGTATTCTTATCACGGTTCCATCGATCAACCTGGAAGTCCCATCCGGTGCGGGGATACCGATTTGTTCGCTTTCGAACAACAGGAATTCCTCTGTAAGTGGTGTCTGCCTGGGAGCATTACTCGCGGACAATCCGGAAAGTATTTCATCCAGCGCGTTTTGGTTTTGGTTTTGAAGCTCGATGAACTGTGGGGGTAATTCATTATTTCCGTCAAAAGCCTTGACACTCGAATCTTTCGTCCAGTTACCCACACGATAAAGGGTTGTTTCTGTTATCGGGTTACGATTGAAAAAGTCACAAACGCTTTTGGGGCAAAGCTCGGGATGATAAAGCACCAGGGCGCTGTAACGCTGAGGGCCGACTTTTACATATCCATCATCAGTAATTTCAAAGGTGCCAGCGGAAATCTCACTGCTTGGATAAAGATCAACGGCATAACCGTTTCTCCATAGCTCAAGTGACAATTCCTCTCCATAATCAAGATATCCATCACCTGCCCAGTTCATCAGGCTCTCATGGCCAAACACAAACGCAACCGGACAATCCAGGGGAGACTTTGAAATAAAATTCAGCAACCTTACCCTGCACTGGGCCTGGATAAGGTCCGAGTTGAGATACAACCCGTAACGGAGGACCTTTTTCCTCGAAACGCTGAGGCCTGTTTCCATATTTGCGAATGGATCGGGATAGAGGGGATGGAATACCATTCTTCCACCTCCAAGCGCGTAGCGCCAGATATTCCGCTCATAGTGTTCAACCCTGTTCGAATAACCTTCATTCAGCCAGTTTGGCGAATTGAATTTCTTACACAGCGCGGTGCACGCGGAAAGAGGCGTTATTTCATCGGTCTGCGCCCAGTCTCTTCTCGCGCCCCACCATGATATGCCGTTCTTGAAGATTTCATGTTCATTGATTCGCGGATACCACGTCGGATGCTTGGCTACGATCGCATCTCTACCGAAAACGGCTTTTACATCGTCATAGTAGTGTTGTTCAATTTCGATGTTGCGGCGAAAATTCAAATCCATGTAAATCCTGATAGCGCTAACCCGCCGCTCGTCCCGGCCCTCAAAAGGTATCGCCATCACCAACAGGTCATCCAACAAGCAGCCGCCGCCTGATTCGCCTGCATATTCCCGATCATAAAATTCAGAATACCAGAATGCCCTCCTCTGGAACATTTCTCCCTGGGTGGTCGGAAATCCCCACTCATCTTTCACGGCGCCTTTCAGGGGCAAATCGTGGTATTGCTCCAGCAGCTCGCGCTGATAATCGATTATGTGAGGGGAGAATACATCCGGTGAAAACAAAGAGAATTCCGCCATTACGAAGAGATGCGTAAGACCGTCCGATCCCGAAAGCTCCAATGAGCCGGTAACAATCCCGGCATCTTCTTTGTCGATATTAATCTGCCGGCTGACATCGGTAAGAGTATCCGGGATAATCTCCGCGGATTTGTTTTTGTTCCCCGCAAATGCTCTGACAAACTTTCCTTCAAGCGGATAGTAAGGCGTACCCTGACCGGTCATATGATCATGGCAACTGAAGCTTCTGATTTCAAAGTCTCCGCAACCATCCTGGAGCACTATCTCTTCCAGGCGAATAACTTTCTGCATTTCATCGGGGTGGCGCCTTTGAAACTCCTTCCGCGCTAGACGAGGGTCAAGATCAAATGCAACACCAATACCCTTGCTTTGCGCATAGTCTATAAATTTACGGACCAGTTCTTTTGTATCGGATTCGGCAACCGCATGTCCCTTGATGCGCATGGACAGGGCAATAAGATTGAACGTCCCGTGATCCGCCACGACGTCGATCATGCCCTTCCACGATCGATCATTTTCAAAATGGTCTTCACAGAGTGTGATAAAAGCTATTTCCGGAAGAATCGAAGTATCAATTCTGACATTATTATTCATCATGGACTCCGTAAGGTTTGAAATGGTAATTTTACAGTACGGCTGTCAAACTGGCTTCAACCAATATGTAATTATGCGGTATACTGGCGTGCACACACGCACGGTGGGAGAGATGTCCCTGTCGGACCCGGGAGAGCTGATTCGGCGAGAGGCCGTTGGCGGGGGCTATTTCGCCGCGTAGCCCGGGCGACACCAGAGGCGCTTCATTTCCTCGTCGGCTGCAGGCCAGGACGGAACGAAAAGATCATCCGCAAGTCGCCAGCTGACGTGGCCGTCAAGCCAGGCGACGTTGCCGCCTTCCTGGTGGCGATCGCCCACAGGGGCCCAATTGCCGTCGAGGTAGGAATCGTAAACCGTGTCGCCGTTACTGTCGGCCAGCGCGAGACGGTCGGCCAGTCCGGTAATATCGGACATATTGAGCTTCTGCGTTAAAATACTGCCGTCGGCTGTGTAGTAGCCCAGGTAGGCGTTGTACCCGTAGCACAACTCGTTCCAGTTGATCTCGCGAGGCTGCTCGGAAGGACACTGCCAGACATCATCGTCCACCTGGAGTTGCAGAAACTGGTACCAGAGGCGAGGAGACGACGTAAACAGATCGTAAGAGGGAAGGATGCCGTCGTTTTCTTCAGTGTACATCGTCAGGGCAAACGAAAGCTGTCGCAGCGCGCTGGCGCAGACGACGCCTTTTGCGAGGTCCTTGGCCCTCGAGAGCGAGGGCACGAGGATAGAGACCAGCAGGGCAATGATAGCGATCACCACGAGCAGCTCGATCAACGTAAAACCGAAGCGCGACCTGCGCCGCCGTCGGCGACCTGCCACCGGGCGAGAACCCGGCTGGGGCGATGAGCATACGGCACCGGCCGCCGCACGCCGCCACTCTTTCTGACTGACATCCGTGACGGTCATAAGTGTTGTCCCGTAATGTCCGGCGGCGCCACAGCCGTGCCGCCGGACCAGGTGGCGGACCCCGCCCCGGTATGAGGCGGCGGCCATATTCATATTCCACCACCGGAAGCTATTTTTTTCGCCGCCGACGACAGATGGCAACCAGTCCGCCCAGCCCCAGAACGGCCAGGGTGGTCGGTTCCGGAATGGCCTGGATTCGCAGCTCGTCGAGCAGGCCTTCGCCCGGGTCATTGCCGTCATTGCCGATTCCAACCAGTAATGTGTCACTGGCTGTGAAGATCGGCCCAACGTAGGTCGTATTGGTACCGCCATCGGACAGGGTTTGCAGCGCGTCGTTGACGGTGATGGTCGGCGTGTTCACCGAATCCCACTCCACGACGACATGATACCAGTCGGTAGTGCTAACCATGTTGGGCGTGGAAAGCTTGCGATAACTCCCGTTGCCGTCTTCCATTATGAGGTAGAACTGTCCGCCCCCGTACGTGAGGGGATTCATCCGCACTCCGACGGAGAAGTCGCCCGCGTTGGAGCCACCGTCATTCTTCCGTACGATGTCCTGATCGCTGCCCCAGCCGAACGAAGTTTCGCTGAGCTTGATCAGGAAACTGATCGAACCGGCAGTCTGCGCCGCGTCAAAAGACGGATCGTCATCAATCTGGTTTATCCCGCTGGCTTGCGTGTATTCCGTCGCTTTGTCATAGAATCCCGTGTCGCCGGTGGCCAGCGGCCCGGCTGTCGCGTGATTGCCGTTGAAGGAGCTGTCCTGGGGCATTGACGTCCCGGCAGCCTCGTCAAAGTGGAACAGCAAGACGGTATAGGCGTCGGGGGTGTACGGCGCCGCCAACAGGGCGTTGCAGGCGAATACGCCCAGCGCAAGCGTTACAACCAATGTGAAATTCGCCATTCTAGTCATCGTCGTTCTCCTTTGCTGTGGCGGATACCCGCCTGTCCTCAACTGTTCCGCCTCCCAAAGAGGAAGAGAGGCTCTCTTTTTGTGACACGTTACTCTCGCAACCACCGACTCGACGATGGCCACTCCGCGGTGTAACATGTTACAGTATTTTACCACAGATCGTCATTTCCGCAATACATTTTCCGCGAAAAGGCCAAATATTTTTACCGCCCCACCCCTGAACCCACTGCTTCGATAAGAAAACATCAAGCATGTCTCCCGACGAGACAAAGAAGACAAAGAATCGTTAAATGCCTTAACGTGTTGTCTTGTCAAAGGTTAGATTCTATTTGTCGCCCCAGCGCCCCTGTCCTATCGGATCGCCGTCAAGAAAGCAGTTGACAGTCAGCCCAGGATAAGCGTAACATGTTACCTTAGGCTTGTCGATCCGCCGCAGGCACGGGAAGTTTTGTCCGGCATGAGATGAGCCTGCCTTGGGAGTTTTATAATGAATATCCGCAAGATCGCCGACGCAGCCGGAGTTTCCACCGCCACGGTTTCACGGGTGCTGAATGCACAACAAGGCACGCGCACCGCCGTAAGCGAGAAAACACGCCGTCGGGTTCTCGACACCTGCACGCGCCTGCGATACGAACCCAACACGCACGCCAAGCGCATTTTCGCCCGTAAAAGCTGGGTGCTCGGAGTGATCATGCCCGCGTTCGGCCCTCATCAGGTCGAAGCCCAGCGATTCGACGTTAACGAGGGCAATACCATCGCCGGAATCATGCACTCGTGCAGACAAATGTCCTACAACACCCTGCTGTTGATAGCCGACAACGCCTTTATTTCACGCAGGGAGTATCTTCGGGTTCTGCGCAGCCGCATGGTGGATGGCCTGCTGATCTGGGGGGCGTGCCTGGATGAGGACTACATAGAGGATCTCAAGGAAGAGACGTCGGATTTCCTGCTGGTTTACACGCACGGAGGTCATCAGGATGTCAACTTCGTGCAGTCCGATCACAAGGCCGAAGGAAAGCTGATGTGCGAGCACCTGCTGGAGCTTGGCCACAGGCGCATCGGTTTTATCTGTGGTCCTGAAACTTCCACCGTCGCCCTCGAACGGGCGGAAGGTTTTAGCTCGGCGTTACGAGCGGGCGGCGTGTACGATTCCCGCCTGATCGTAAAGGGCGGCTTTGCCGAAGAGGACGGGTGGCGAAAGGCCCAGTTGCTTATCGAGCGGAATTCGTCCATAACGGCGATCGGGTGCGTGAACGACGAGAGCGCAATGGGAGCCTTCCGCGCGATGCGTTCAAGGGGATTGCGGGTGGGCAAGGATATATCGATCATCGGCGCCGACGCCGAATACGATCATCAGATCATCAGGCTGACGACCGTGGACCCGCACATGTTCAAAGTCGGTCAACTTTCGGCCCGGCGCCTGGTCGAGCATCTTGACGCAGAAAAGAGAGACCCCGACACAACGCCGGAAAGAATCACCATAACTATTCCTCCATTGCTGGTTCCCGGCGAAACCACCGCGCCGCCCATAGCATAATTCCAGGAGCGTCAAGTGTCCCGCAGCCGCAATCTGTCGTTCTACATAAACCAGCTTACCTGCCGGCCGGAATATCTGGGGGAAATCCGCGACGCGGGGTTCTCCTCGGTCTGCTGGGTGGATTCGCTGGAGTGGTTCGAAATGGATTTACCCCACCGACGCCGGAAGCTGGCAGAGGCGAGGCAACTCGTCGAGTCGCATGGCCTGGCGCCACTGGACTATCATCTCGGGACTACCGGCCTGATCAAACAGGGCGACGAGGTCATCGCGACAGATGTGCTTGCACAGCGGGTCGAGGAGCTTCAAGGGTTCGGCATAGTGAACCTCGTCGTGCATTTGCGTTCGGTCTTCGGCGTGGAAGATGCCGACCTGCTGCCTTATCTGGACGAAAGAGGACCGGCCTGGCTGGACGATCTGCTGGTCGAGCCGCTGCGCGCCGCCGCCGACCTTGCCGGTCAATACAACATGCGTATCGCCCTGGAGAATATCCCCCACCCCCACCGCAGATCGGTCCGGGACATCCTTGAGGTAATCGCCCTGGCCGACCGGTCGAACATCGGCATATGCCTGGACACCGGTCACACCCACATTTGCGGGTTCGACCTGGCCGACGAAGTCCGCCGGGCGGGCGATCGCCTGTTCACGCTGCACGTGCACGACAATTTGGGCTTGCGGGACCGGCACCTCATGGCGGGCCTGGGGACCATCGACTGGCCTGGTTTCGACGCCGCCCTCGACGACGTGCGGTACCAAAGCCCCATCCCGTTCGAGGGGATTCGCGGAATCGACGATGACCACCGGCTCCTGCATACCGCCGTGATCGTCTGGCGTGCGATGGAACGAATCGACGCCGACCGGTAGAGGCACAGCAAGTAAAACTGCAACGATTGAAAAGAAAAAAGGAAAGGAAACTCTCATGAACGCACTCACCTCAATCTCCCCACGACTCGTCATGACCGCCCTGTTGTGCGTATTTTCGGCACATGCAACGCTGTTCGGCGACACGGCCGGCAAAGAGGTGAAATGGAAGTTCTCTTCGACGAAATGGGTTCAGCAGGGATCGAACCTTTCATACCCCTCCGCCGCCGGCGTGCAGACCGCCAGCAGGCCCGCCCCGGAGGGGTCTTTCGAGATCACCTACCGCATGCGTATATCGCCTGAAGCGGACGGCGGGTTCGTAGCCGGAGGATGGGCCGGAGTACAGGTAAATGGAGTCAATCTGCTGCTTCGCCCGGACGGATACTGGTGGCCTCACCGGATGAAGGGCGAAAAGCGCTCGCGCGGCGATTTGCTGGCGGAAAAAATCTCACCCGGGCGATGGTACAACGGTCGTATCGTCTACACCACCGGCGGGATGATCGAATGGTACGTCGGTGGCAGGTTGATCTGCCGGGTTTTACCGCCCGGTAAGTCGGCCAACCTGACGTTGATCAGCAACAGGATGGCCTGCTCCTTCGCCGACGTGCAGGTCCGAATGATAGAAGAGGACGGCGGGACCAAGCCGAACTTCAATCTCCTGGCCAATCCTTCTTTCGAGCACGTGGTGGACGGGTTGGCTTATTACTGGCGCCCATCGCATTCGCTGGGCCAGCAGATCGCCACCACATTCGGCAGCATGGAGAAGTTCTGGGCAAGCTGGGGGCCGCGCAACAGCGGCGCGTTTGAAGGCAAGACAGTAATGCGCCTGGAAAAGACGGGGGTCGTCTCGCACGCCGTATCTGTCTTGCCCCAAAACCCGTACACCTTCAGTTGCTACCTGAAATCGGAGACTGACGGACAGCCGGCCACCATGTTCCTCCGTGAAAAGGGCGGGCGATGGTACTCCAGGAAGATCAAACTCTCCACGCAATGGAAGCGCTATTCATTCACCAAGAAGATGCTGAAGGGCGCAGCCTATGTGGGCATTGGCGTCGACGAAGGTGTGGTCTGGCATGACGCGGCCAAGCTCGAATTGGGCAAACAGAGCACCCGCTTCGTGCCCGAAAAAGGCGCAGCCACCACCGGAACATCCCCCGCGCAGAACCCCGTGTTCGACCTTCCGTTCGTCGAGGGCGGGTTCAAACTCGACGGCCGTCTTGACGAGGAGTTCCGCCGAAAGGCTTTGCACGTAACCGATTTCCGCCTGCTGGGCACGAAGGGCAAGCCCAGCAACAAGACCGAGGCTTGGCTGGCGACCGACGGCAAATCGCTGTTAATCGCGGTACTCTGTAAAGACGACAAAACCGATGCGATCAAGTGCAAAATCACCGAGCGCGACGGAAACGTCTGGACGGACGAATGTGTCGAGCTGTTCCTGAATCCCGAGATGGATCGCGAAAACTATATTCACATAGCGGTGAATCCCGACGGCGTCTTCTACGACGCCCGCGCGGGAGACTCCTCCTGGGATCGCCAGGTGAAGATCAAGACCCATCGCCAGAGCGACGCGTGGAGCGTGGAGATCGCCATCCCCCTGGCCAGCCTGGACCTGACGCCGCTTACCGGCCGACGGTGGGGAATCAACCTTGGCAGGCAGAACCATGTCGCACAGGAAATATCGAGTTGGGCGAACATCCCGTTAGTCGACTTCCACCAGACGAAGTACTACCCGCAAATCAACTGGCCCGACCGGGTCGTTTTCGACAAGTACCTGTTCGACGTCACGGCGCTCAAGGTCGACCCGCAAAAATCGGGCGTTTCGCTTTCGGGCGACGTCTACAACAGGACGCCGCGCGATCGGCAAATCACCGCCGCCTTCAGCCTGGAAGGCCAGTCCGCTCCCGCGCTTGGGCTGGACGTTGCGCGCGGCCGCAAGACTGCCTTCACCATGGCTTTCCCCAAGGCGGCGCCCAAGGACGAGGCCTTCGTCAGCTTCACCCTGAAAGACGCCCGTACGGGCGAGCTCCTGCGCGAAGGCAGCACCTGGGCGGGGTTCTCGAATCAGTCCGCCCAGCCGGTAAGAACCAGCGGCACATATATCGATCCCCGCAGCGGCGCCGTGGTCGATAACGGAAAGCCGCGACTGATCTTCGCCCCGTCCATACCGGTCTGGAAGCACAACCTCAAGGATATCCCAGCGATCATGCGGGAATATGCCCGCGGCGGTTTCACCGAGGTGCTGGTGGTTTCGCACACCAATCGCCCCGAGAGCGATCAGATCTGGACCACCGTGCTGGACGAAGCGCAGCGCAACGGTTTGAAGGTGCTGTTCTGGTTCGCCACGCGCCCGAAGGATCTCCTGAAGGACAATCACCTGGAGAGCGTGCTGGCCAAGTGGAGGAAACACCCCGCCCTGCTGGCATGGCTGGTGGTGGACGAACCGGAGCTTCATGCCCGCGAGCAGGACGTCAAAGAGATCGTCGCCCGGGCCAAGAAAGCCGATCCGGACCATCCGGTGTTCATCAATCTGACTCATCTCGGACCGGCGCGGCGGTACGCGGGCCTTCCGGGCGATGTCCTGATGATCGATTATTACCTGACCTCCAGTCCGACGCGCACCGTCGGCGACGTGCTGTACCAGTCGCGCAAGATGGTCGGCATCGCCAGGCAGCGCGGTATGCCCGCGTGGTCTTTCCTGGCCGGTGACAATCACCAGAACCATTACCGCGAACCCACGCCCGGAGAGCATGTCGCCCAGGCGTACGGCAACGTGATCGAGGGCGTCACCGGACTGATGTATTTCATGGGTCATCCGCTCGGGAAGGAAGCATGGAAAGCCTACAAGCGGACCGGACAGGAGCTTAAGCGCCTGACGCCGGTGATCTTCGCGAAAGAGGCACGCGTCGGACTGGTCAGGACCCCCTCGAACATTCTGTACACTACTCGCCGCCATGACGGGAATCTCTACATCATCGCCGTCAATATAACCGACAAAAGTAGTGACGCCGTATTCCGGCTGACCGACCTGGCCGGTACGGGGACCATCGATTGCGACGTGATGTTCGAGGGAAGGAAAATCCCCCTCCGCAACGGTACGTTGAAGGATCGTTTCGCCCCCTACCAGCGGCACGTATACGTGATTCCCCAACAGGGCGCCAAGGCTGCGGAGGCCGCCAAATGAATCCCCCGCCCGCGTTACTCGTCGGCCCGCACATCGGCGAGGGTTACAACTCGGCCAGGCTTTACATGTCGCACCTGCGCAAGGTGGTCGAAGAAGACCTCGGCAACGTGGTGATGATCCGCTTCCGCCCGCGCGACGAAATGCCCCCTGCCACCATTCGCAAAATCGTCAGTTTCTGCGTGGAGAATCGCCTGTACTTCGTCTTTCTTTTCGCCATGCGCACCGGGGCTCCGGGAGATTACCCGGGCAAGATCGCGCCCGCCCTTCTGGACTGGATCAAGCGGACCGCGGGGGATCTGTTCCTGGGCGACACGATCGCCGAGATGGGCGGCCTGGCCGCCTGGTTCGACAGCAACTTCGCCGCGATCCCCAAGACGCTGCAACCCTTCCGCACGGTTCGCGACTACTCCGACGGGGCGGCCGCTATGAAGTCGCACGTGACGCGACTGGTGCAGGCCGAGCGCAAAATGGGCATGCCGATGGTATGGGGGCTCGAAGCGACGCTGATGCACCAGCGATCAGGGTGGCAGGCGGGCGTCGATCGGCTGCTCAGCGAGACGCTGGCGTACGATCCGGAACTGATGCTCTCGGGCAACCGCGGCGTGTCGCGTTCGATGGGCAACCCGCCCTGGGGAGTCTACATACCGATGGAATGGTACGGCGGGACCGATCATAAAGACGAGCTGAAATTCCACCGATACGCCCTTTCCCTTCGACACGCGCTACTGCGAGGCGCCGGGTCAATCTTCGTCGAAAGTCCCGTATTCGGGCTGTGCAGCTACGGGTCGAGGGCGGGCGCGGACGATCCCACTGTCCGGCGCTACCGCGACATGTTGGGCAAGTTTTACCGTCTGACCAGGCGGATAGGCCCGCTGGGACAAGGCCCGATCTGCAAGTCCGGTTTCGTCATGGGGATCAACGACAGTCACAACGGATATGGCTGCGCGAGGCTGTGGGCCCAGAACCGCTGGCCTCACGGACCCGCCGAACGGAGCTGGCAAATCGTCGAGCGAATCCACGAACCCACACGCTGGTCGAACCCGTTCCAGTTGGCGCCGAATGGGCGCGTCCGGGCCGATTGCGTTCCGGGAGGCACCTACGATCTTGTCCCCGCCGAAAGCTCAGCCGAACACCTTGGCGAGTACGAGACGCTTGTGTTCATGGGCTGGAACACCATGACCGGGGAACTCTACCGCAAGCTCATACGGTACGTCCGGGGCGGTGGGACACTGCTGATGTCGGCTGCACACCTGCGCACCGGCGTCTCGGGCGACAACAGGGGCGACTTTCTGCGAGGCGGAAAGCTCACGGAGTTGTTCGGCTGCTCCCTGCTCAAGCCCCGGCCGCCCAAGGTGTACGGATTGCGTTTCCTGATCCAGCCATCGCGGAAAAATTTCAGGCTTCCG
Organism: Planctomycetota bacterium; assembly: GCA_024275995.1. Classification (GTDB taxonomy): domain Bacteria; phylum Planctomycetota; class Phycisphaerae; order SM23-33; family SM23-33; genus JAJRYB01. Next base: position 39,328 of record JAJRYB010000003.1, read on the forward strand.
GTCGTCCCGGCCGGCTATATGTGCGACCCGTGGATGTCATACGGGTCCATGTCAGTCTGTACCGTCCGCGTTAAAGACGCCAAGGTCTTGGCCCGCGTCGTGGGCGACGATCTGAACATGTCCGACAACGGCCATCGCCTCCGGCAGGACACCGCGTTCCTCACCGAACATCGTTTGGGTAAAGGACGCGCATATCTCGTCTGCGCCGACGAATATCCCGGACATCCCTCCCTGATGGACATTTACGATCACCTGACCCGCCAGTTGCTTCTCAGCATCCCCGAGCCCCGGCCGGTGCACATCCCCAATGGGGTCCGCCACGGGTGGTATCGCCACAACGGCAAGGACCGCCTGGTGCTGCTGAACGTCTCGCCGACCGATTCCGCGCGCGTGCGACTGGAGAACGGAACGGGCGTCACCGTCAAACCAGGACAGCTCGTCTCGAAATTCCTGGATCAGCCGCCTGATTGAAAGCCTCCCATGGAAAGCCATCGGATAAAACTGGTCGCGTTGGATTTCGATCTCACCATCTACGACTACGCCGACCCTCCGGCTATTCAAATCCTGCGTGAGTGGTTCATTCGCCTTGACCGGGCAGGTGTGGCGTGTGGGCTTTGCTCCGGGCGAAGCCGGAAGAGTCTCCGCCAGGTACTTGGCGAAGTGGGCATTGAGTGGAACGCCCCGTTCCCCCGATTCGTGATCGCCGACGAGGGCTACCTTATGCCCACCGAGGGCGAGCCTTCGGTCGAGATGGAACAATGGAACCGCCTGCGAACCGAAGCGGTCGAACAACTGGCGCAACAGGTTCAACCGATTTTCGAGCGGGAAGTGGCGGCGTTGGCTGACAAAGGGCTGCAAGCGACGGCGCCGGTCAGCCCGGGTCCGGCCGGCCTGGCGACCACCTACGAGAACCCTCCCGAGGCATGGAAGGCGTTCAAGCGCATCCAGCCGATCATCGCGCGGTACGAGGACGCGTATCTTTCGCTCAACCATCACATCCTCATGATCGTTCCTCGGCAGTTCACCAAGGGGACCGCCCTGGCCGAGCTGGGGCGACTTCGCAGCCTGGCGCTACCACAGATATTGGCCGTCGGAGACAACCTCAACGACCGGACCATGCTTTGTGACAGGCTCGGTTTCACCGTCGCCACTGTCGCAAACGCCGATCCCCTGATCCGACGGGGCGTGCGTGCGGCCGGAGGGTTCGTCGCATCCAAGAAGATCGCCGCCGGTGTCTGCGAAATATTCGCTCACCATTTTCCGCAGACACCCTCCTGAAGAAAAACTGCCGGAATGCTTCGCCGGCGGTTCGCCCGGCGAAAAAGGAATAGACGAAAGATCCATACGGCGAGCTATTATCTCAAACAAGACAAACATCCCCATCGTAGAATGCGATTCCGTTCCTTCCGTAAGTCGCGTAAGGAGCGATGCGTTGATAGGGGCGTATGTTTTTCCCGGCTGGGAGAGCAAGGCCCAGTGGAGCGTAATCAAAGACACGCCCTACCTGGGACGATACGACACCGCCCGCGTGGATGTCGCCAACTGGCATGTCAAGTGGGCGGCGGAGCACGGGGTGGATTTCTTCGCGTTCGACTGGTACTGGCATCTGGGAAAGGAAACTCTCAACGCGCAGGTGGAAGCCTTCATGCAAGCGGACAATCTGGGGCACACGAAGTTCTGCCTCCACGCCTGCAACGAAACGTACTTCCACCCCAAACCGGGCGGAAACTGGGAGAAGTTCTTCGACTTCGGTCTCCAGTGGGAAATCGACCCGGACGAAATCGATCACGACTTCAGCCGCCAGGACTTCCTCGATCGGTTTTCATACGTAGCCGACCGCTATTTCAGCAGTCCCCGATACCTTCGCGTCGACGGCAAGGAGGTCTATATCCAGTACCGCGCGAATCTGATCATGAGGCTGCTGGGCGTGGAACGCACGCGGGAGATTTACGACGACGTCCGCCGCATGCTGCGCGAAAAAGGCCACCAACTGTACCTGATCGCCGGAGGAAGCTGCACGCATCCGGAGTATCTCTCGCTGGTCAAGGATGCGGGATTTGACGCTGTCACCGGATACAACCACCCGTTGGAAGCATGCGAAATACTCGACCAGGGTGCTCGGCGCGTCGCGCGAGGCCGATACAGCGACGTGGTGGAAAGCTACAAACAGACCTGGAATCGCGTCCACACCGCCTGCCGCTCTGCCGGCGTGGACTACGTTCCGCCACTGCTTTCGGGCTTCGATAACTCTCCCTGGAGCGGAAGCGTAATCGTCGAGGATCCCACCGCCGAAGCGTTCGGGCGAATGTGCGAAAACGTCAAACCGTATCTCACCGCCCCGCACAGGATGACCATCGTCTGCGCGTGGAACGAATGGGGCGAGAGATCGGTAATCGAGCCTTCGCACAGCCACGGATTTTCGTACCTCGACGCAATTCGCGAAGCCTTCACCGACGCCGCACCACACGAGCAGCACGAGGGTCCCGCTCATCCTGAACGGTTCACCGTCACACGCGAAACGCCGATTCCGTAAGGTCGGGCGCGTTCGGCCAGGTCGCCCTCGGCGCCTCGCTTCTTCCCGGGGCAGGTTCCGTTAATCCCGGCGGGTATTCTCCACAGCTCAGAAATCCCCGGTCAGCTTGCGCATAAGTTTGGTCCACCGCGTAAGGCGGGTGAGGTCACCCTCGACCGTCTCGATGTCCTTGAGATGTATATGAGGCAGGCAGCCCTTGCACGCGGCCAACCCGTCTTTGATCACCTTGGTAATCAGTACCTCCTCGTACCCGCAGCACATCATGGTGGCAGGATTGGGTCGCCAGGACATGGCGTAGTCCGTGCCGATCTGCTCGGCGCACCCGGCCACGTCGGCGGTGGGCGTAACGGCAATGCTGCGAAGGTTCTTAAGCTGTCTGAGCATGTCGATCTTCTTCGTCAGGTTCTCGCAACAGCCGTAGTGCGTCAGGCCGAAGTGCTCGTAGATCGGCATCTGGTACTGGAAGAGAAATTCGTCGTGAAATTCCGGCGAGATCAGCGTGTACTCCTGGGCGGCGGCGAAGCCCCAGATATCCTTGCGTTTGCAGGGCGCGTTGGGGCGGGGAGCTTCGAGCTGGTCGACATAGCACTGCTGCTGGTTCTGGCCGCAGGTCAGGCTGTAATGACCGGCGTCCTCGGCCTGCTGATTGTTGGCCAGGATGCCATCCCGCATCAGCGCCAGCAGCCGGTGCAGTTCATCCGGGTATTCGTACATGTCCATCATGAGCGTCTCGAGCCCGCGCAGCTTGGCGATGCTCGTGGAAATATCGGCCATGAACCCGCTGTACGCTGGCGAGCGCAGTACGTCAATCGGAAGGATGTCGCCGACGGCCTCGCTCATCCTCTCCACGCGACGGGCAGTTTCCTCTTCATCCACCTCGTGGGGGGTGGGTGTCAGCTTGTCCATGTCATCCCAACTCTTCAGGGGTGGGTCAAAACCAGCCGCCCCGCCTTCCACGCCGGACGAGTGCATGCTCTCGTCCACGCCCCACAGGCTACCCCATTGCCCGGTAACGGCTGCGTCCACGGTCAGCCAGGGCTCCTGGATCGTGTCGTCGCCCACCACCTCATGTTGGAAGATCATCATCCGCAGTGCCCGCTCGTACTGACGATAGAACGGATCCTCACAGGCCATCTCCGAATCGGCGAATACTTCGCGACACCAGACGTTCCACATGCCGTAAGTGGCCAGGATCGGCACGCGGGTCTTCTTGAGACTGAAGTGGTCTGTCCAAAGCCTCCGCTTCTCGTCCTGTATCGGCAGATCGGCAATCTCCCGATATCGTCGGGCCAGTTCCCGCAAGACGGCAACGTCATTCTTGTGGCTCACAACTATCTCCTCAAAAGGAAACGCGGGGTTGTCGATCGAACGATTACAAACATTGCAGGAGCTGGGCCCCTGACTTCTCGGTAACCTAATGGTTTACAGGGCGTTCCATCATGTTCCATTTCCATGTTAACGGTTGATTACAATTTCCGCAAGGCGGTTTGCAAAGCGGATTCTCATTACTGTATTCTTTCGGGCGAGGGTGCCCGCGTCACTATCCCCCGGCGGTTCGTAAATGTTGAACGCGACGCCAACACCTTACGCCAGCGTCGCATACGCGCGCAAAGTACCCCTTTTGCGCGCTCAAAAAGTCCAGCGGATACCCGAAATTACCTCCAAAAATATTTTTTTATATCTCTCGCCTGAATAAAGAGTTGCGCACGTCACTTTTCGAAAAATTACCTGTTCGGGTAGCTAAAACAGGGGTATTGGCCCAAGTATGGAGGGCGGTCACAGAGCGGGAGAACGTAGATAGTAGAGAGTAGAAAAACGCCTGACGCTTCGGCAAGCAAACATGTTAATCGAGCGGGAAGGCTCTCCCGCGGCCTACTCTCTCCTTTCTACTACCTGGCCTGTGGCATAGCCTTTCCAGGCTGTGTAGATGCTATTTGAAAACAGAATACAGCGGTTAATCGGTTGACCGGTTAATTGGTTAACTGCAGTAGTGTCCCGTTAAAAGTCGAATAGTTCCAGTTGGTTATGACATTGCATGTTTTCGATTCTGTAATCCTGCTCCGAAAACACCTGCAAAATGGGCCTTTTGTCGAATAGCATGAGGCTCAA
>JAJRYB010000031.1 GCA_024275995.1 Planctomycetota bacterium
ACGTCCGTCCGCTTCCGCGTCCGCACGTCCGACGGCGCGCCGTGCTACACCGAGGCGGAAACGCCCATCGTCGACGGATACGCCGGCGAGACCTTCGGCAAGACGTTCCACAACGAGGTCCGTGCGTTCGTAAAAATGTCCGACGGCGTCGTGCAGGCCAAGAAACTCGCCACGCCGGTGGGATGCAGGTGGCACGGAGCCTATTCGAACCTCACGAATGCGACGATCACGATTTATCCGAATCCCTCTGCGCTTGATGACGGGACGCTCAGCCTGACGGAGATCATCAAGGGCGACGACGCCGTACCGTACGAGGTCGATCGCGCCCGCGGCGCGGTGATAGTGAACAACTACACGGGAACACTTTTCGTAGCCTGGTGAAAACGGGAAATGGAGAAAAGAACGATGCGAACAGTAACGCCTGCCAAAACAGTCTTGATCGTCGCCGTGGTGTTGTTGGTTTCCGCGAGCGCCTTTGCCGGGAAAGTGCCGACGCCCCTGACGGAGCGGCAGTTGGCGAAGATCGTCGCCGATGCGCCGTCTCCTCCGAAGCGCGTGAGGATGAACATTCCGGGCCGACTGATCGACTTTGTCGACTTCACCGATCCCGACGATCCGCATCCGATCAAGGACAATGGCACGAGCAGAATCGTTACGGGACCGGCCGGTAAATACCGCGTGACGGCGTCCCATCGGCATGCGTTCTTCTCGACGCTCTACAAAACGGCCGGGCGCGATAAGCCCGTTCTTCTGGTGATCGAATACCCCGACGACGCCGATCGGGTGATGAGTTTCATGACGCATGATTCAACCAGGCCGGGCCGTGCGCACCTTTCGTTCAGCCAGGAGGGGGGCGTTTACACCGGAGGGGCTTTCCCCAAGACCGGAAAAATGCAGTATTTCACGGTTCTCGGGTGGGTTCAGGATGATTTTTCGCCGATTATCGCCGTCAACTTCGCACGGACGGGCGGTTCCGCAGCCGCCAGCAGAATGTGGGTCTACGCCGTCGATAAACTGCCGGAACTGAAGGTCGACGCGCCCGATCCGAAAAACCAGCGCACACTCGACATGTTCTTCCCGCTGACGTTCCTCGCCACGCGCGACAACTTCGGCTGGAAGAGTCCCAAGTCGGTCGACCACATGGTGGACTACGGCAAGTTTATCGGCGTCAACCGGGTGACGATGGTCGTTTACGCCAACCAGGCTTCCTGGGGCTCCTCTGCCCGGATACCGTCGTGGGACATCAAGCATGAAGGCGAATTGGATGGAATCCTCAAGACGCTCGATGCGCGGGGCGATTTCGGCCTGGTCGCGGCGATCGTCGCCGACGGAATGTACGGAAACGTGAAGTCCGGCGGAAAGAAGGTCGCCGACATGTCGCCGGAAAAGGCGCGGGAAGTGCTGCTAAAGGGCATCGATGAATTTATCGACAGGTATGGCAAGTACAAGTCGCTCAAGGGTATCGCGTTGGGCAGCATGTAGACGATCGGCTTTTTCGACATGCTCCAGAAGCAGAAAACAGCCGCCGCGTTCGTCGCCCATATCAAGAATCGCCGTCCCGATCTGGAAGTGTTCACCTACGTCGGAAGCAGGCATTTGCAGGATCCTCACTTTATCGGTAAAGACGGCAGGCCGTCCGAGGTGGACGTCGTCGCCGGATGGGAAAAAGCGGGTGGATCGTTCGGCGATTATCTTGCCACGCAGATCGCCGGGAACTGGAAGGCATGGAAGCATGATCGCGCTCGGCTGGGCAAGATCGACGGGTTGAATATATACGAGAAAATAAATCCGGACGACCACCGGCTTAACGGAATGTTCCGCCACAACGCGCGTGAAGGGCTTTACCACGACGCCGCACGCAGCCAGAAGCGAAGCGACCTGCTCTCAACGCCGCATGCAGCGTTGTTCGGCTTCTTCGGCGAGGGCTGGATCGGGTTGTCCTCGAAAGTGAACTTCTGGTACGACAAGAACTGGACCGCCCCGGACTTCAACCCCCTCGGTCCATACGCCGCCGCGTCGTTCGCGCTTGCGCAGGGTCTGCGGGACCGGCAGACGATCTCGGCGGGTTCCTGGACGGTGAAATACTTCGGTACGGAAGTCGCCATGCGGAAGTTCGCAAGGGCGTTCCGCTCGCTGCCTCCGGTCGAGATGAAAGACGTTCCATCCGGGGCGGATACTGCCAGGGTTCGGTGGATCGTCTATAAAGGCAAACGTTACGTCTCTGCGGTCAGCCGAATCCCGTTCGCACAGGCGCTTGCCATTGATGGTCGAAAGATCACGCTCGAACCGTTCGAGTTGGCGAGCTTTACCGACGACGGAAAAGCCGCCCCGTCGGTCGTCGGAAATCCGCCGGCTGATTACGTCCGCTGGGTTTCCGGGCGGATTGCGGAGTACAAAAAACTTTGTACGGAAGTTCGCGCCCTGAATCCCCGCGCCGTCCCACCTGCATATGCGAAGGTAGCGCAGAAGGCGGAGGCGTTTCTGAAAGCGGGCAAGCCTTATGCCGCGGAGATCGAGGCCGCCTACGGACTGCTCGAAGAGATGCGTATCCGCAAGAGGATACTCGACGGTCCTAAGCTCTCGGCCCCGCGTGTCGCGAAGGGTCCGAAGCCTTCGGACAACCTGGATGCCTGGCCGAAGGGCGCGTCGGATATTCGCGCCGACGGTGCGGAGAATCTCGTCGGGCACGTCTATTTTCCCACCAGTTGGACAGGACCTTCGGACCTCTCCATGCGCGTGCGTCTGGCGCACGACGGAAAGAGGCTGTACATCGGTATCGAAGTGCGCGACAACGTAGCGCACGCCAAGGACAGTGTTACGATCTACCTGTCTCGCAACGGATACCTGGATTGGATTTCGAAAGAGAAGAAATACGACGGCCAGTACACCATCAAGCGTTCAAGTTCAGCCGGCGAATCGGAGAAATATGGCCCGTTCAGCTTCACCTGTCGCGAAATTGACGGCGGGTACATCGTAACCGGTTCGGCGCCGCTGGATAAACTGGGCGTAAAGCCTGGCGGGTCTATCGGAATGCTCTTTTTCGCCTCCGACATAGACAACGATGGGAACCATCCAGCCAAGCACCGCTGGGCGCTGAAGCAGGCGATGATGGTCCCGAACGAGCCTCTGTTCCCATACTGGAACGACGCCCGTACCTGCGGGAAGGTTGTAGTTGAGAGATAACCCGAACCGAGAAGGAGACGCATCATGAAACTGATTGCAATGCTGGCAGTGGTTGTCGTACTGGCAATCGCGACGGCGCATCCGGCCATGGGAGTCGGCGCCGAAGAAAAGACGGTCGCCTTTGACGACAAGGCGTCGCTCGAAGGTATCGAGATAACGGGCGACGTGACGATCGACGCTGCTCGGAAACACGGCGGCGACGGCGCGCTTAAACTCGCGCCGGGCAGTAAAGCGGTCCTCAAGCTGCGGCCCACCGACGGGACCGGTAAAGTGGAGTTTTGGGTATACGAAGACGGCGCCGCTCCCGATAAGCCCAAGGACCGAGGCGCCGGTGCGATGTGGGGCTTGATGCAGGCCGACGGGCATATCCTTACGGTCGGCGCGATTTACGCGCCCTATCTCTCCGGCGACAATACCTACGCGGCAGGAGCGTTCAACCCCTCCAAGAACGAAAAGCCCTGGCACAAGGTTCAGTATCTCGGAATCAAGCGCAAGGAAGGATGGCACAAGTGGACGTTCGATTTCGATCCGGAAAAGGGGCTTTCCATCTTCTTTGACGGTAAAGACGTCAACGCCAGGCGAAAAATGTTCAACTGGAACAAGTCGAAGCTGAACGGGTTCACCGGCGTGGTCCTCTTCGGCGACGCGACGAAGGCGGGGCAGGTGCTCTGGGTGGACGACCTGAGCGTAACGCTTGGACCGGCTGCGAAAGTCACGACGAAATGGCCGCCCCCGCCCCCGACACCGCCGGCCAATCTGAAGGTCCTGCCGCCCATGGCGAAGTGGAACCCTGCGCCATACGCCCAGTGGACCAACGGGCCCGGAAGGGATGAGAATTACTTCCCAATCGCGGTCTGGCTGCAGGAACCCAAGCTGGCGGAAAAATACAAGGCTGCGGGTATCAACCTGTACCTGGGCCTGTGGAAAGGCCCGACCGCCGAGCAGATCGCCTTGCTGAAAAAAGCGAACATGCCGGTCATCTGCTACCAGAACGAATGGGCGTTGAAGCACCTGGACGAGAAGATCATCGTCGGCTGGCAGCAGGGCGACGAGCCGGACAATGCGCACAAGTTCAAGACCTACTGGAAGGGCGACAAGGAAAAGATCAAGGAAGGCTGGCCCGAGATCTACAAGCAGAGGGGTCTGGCTACAAAGGCCTACCGCGGCTACGGGCCTCCCGTTCCCCCCAAGTGGATCGTTCGGGATTATCACCAGACCAAGAAGAACGATCCGACCCGCCCGGTATTTCTCGGCCTTGGACAGGGTGTCTCCTGGGAAAAGTTCCACGGTCGAGGCGAACGGACGGGACGCCTGGAAGATTACCCCGAGTACATGAAGGGCGCGGATATCGTCGGTTTCGACATATATCCAGCCGCTCACAGCAACCTGTCCGTCAAGGACGCGCTGTGGTACGTGCCCCGCGGCGTGATGCGCCTGCGGAAGTGGAGCGCCGATAGCAAGCCGATCTGGGTGCATATCGAGACCGGGATTATTTCGGCTCCGGGTTCCAAGCCGACGCCGCACCAGGTAAAGGCCGAGGTCTGGATGGCCATTATCCACGGCGCGCGCGGAATTGATTATTTCGTCCACCAGTTCAAGCCGAAGTTCAACGCCAGCGCGCTGCTGGACAATCCCGAGATGCTGGCAGCCGTCACCGCGATCAACAAGCGGATCACGCAGCTGGCGCCGGTGCTGAACAGCCCGACGATTTCCGGCGGGTTGACCGTCGTGTCCTCCAACAAAAAGACCCCGGTCCACGCCATGGTCAAAAAGCACGGCGGGGCGACCTACGTCTTCGCGGCGGCGATGTATATGGAAGACACGAAGGCGACGTTCACGATGCCCGGCATAAAGGGCAAGGTGGAAGTGATCGGCGAAGGCAGGACCATCGACATTAAAGATGGCGAATTCGTCGATGCGTTCAAGGGCGACGGGGTGCACCTGTACCGGATCGCCGAATAACGCAAACTGACAAGTAGGGTTTTTGCAAGGTCGCAGCCCGCAGATAGCTATCTGTGGGCTGTTTTTTTGCGGGATGTGTGGTATAATGGCGTAATGGCGTCTCTGAGCGATATTGCGCAGGATCTGGGGATATCCGTTTCACTGGTATCCAAGGTTCTTAACGACAACCTTGGCACGACGCGCGCTAGTACGAAAACCGCCCACGCGATTCGCAAGAGGGCGATGGAGCTTGGGTATCGTAAGAACCGCTCCGCCGTAGCTCTTAAGTCGGGTAGGCAGAACGTCTTAGGCGTGTTTGTTCACCGTCAGGGATTGCCCGGCAGTGGTCTGAACGAACACTTAATGGAGGGCATTGCCTTCGAAGCGATGAAGTTCCACCAGAGCATATCGCTGACGTTTTTCGAGGCGGCGAGCGAGTTCCGCTCCTCCTGCGAGCACGTCCACCGCGGTACGATGGACGGGCTGATCGTCGGGGGTGTCCGGCACACCGAGTTGGAAAAGGATTTGCTTCGTCTTAACGCCGAGGGCCTGAAGGTAGTTACGATCCTCAACGACGAACTTCACCCGCTTCTGCCGAACGTAAAGGTCGACCAGGGGGAGGTCGCCCGCATGGCGACGCATCACCTGATAGAGAGGGGCTGTCGCAGGATAGCGCAGATCGGCGGTGAGGGACCGCGTCTCGACGGATACAAAGCCGCGCTGAGAGAGGCTGGACTGCCCACCGATGAGGCGCTCGTCTGCCCCTGTAACGAGGACGATTTTGTTTTTGAGGTAGGCGTACGGGGCGCCGAGTATCTCCTTGCCGGCGACGCCGGGTCTTGCCTGCTGGCAGGCAGGTTCGACGGCGTTGTCGCCCAGTCGGACCAGCAGGCGGTCGGGGCGTTGAACACGTTTCTTCGCGCGGGGCTGCGCGTTCCGGACGACGTCCGCCTGATAGGTATCGACAACTCAGCCTACTGCGAGTTCTCCATGATCAGCTTGAGCAGCATTTCCCAGGAATTCCAGCAGCGCGGGCGTCTTGCGGTCCGGATGCTCATGGACGCCGTCGCGGGCAAGCAGGTCAGGAGCGTCACCGTCAAGCCGGTGCTCCACGTCCGCCAGTCATCGAAATAATCGTAATCCACCACCCGGCGATTTGATTTTCCATTTTTTTTAATCATCCGATCAAACGTTTGAATTATCCGCCTGAGGCGCGTTATAATAACGGCGCAATGCAATGGCATCTTATGCGGATACCGTCGAATGTTCCGGGGATCGCAAGGAGTCTACGATGATCAATCGCAAGCGTACGGGCTTTACGCTTATCGAACTATTGGTTGTCATCGCTATCATCGCGCTGCTCGTGTCGATACTCGTACCATCGCTCAGCGGCGTTCGTGCACTTACACAGCGGGTCGTCTGCCAGACCCAGCTGAAGCAGTATTCCATAGCGATGACCGGATACCAGATGGACTACGGCTGCTACCCCGCCTTCATGTCCGGTCCCAAGGCGAGCGATCCTACCTTCTGGTTCGAGAAGGAGATGCTCGGTGGGTATCTCGGCGAAGACGTGGGGCACATCGAATATTACCCGGCGGGTCAGAACTGGAGGGTGGTCTCCGCTCCGCCCCGGGGAACCCGTTTTCGCTGCCCCGCAAAGGCGGTGCAGTTCTATCCCGGCGACGATAATACGTTTTCCTGGATCGGTCTGAACCTCAAAATGGCCACTGATACATTCTGGAAGTACCACCCATCGCCGGGTGGTCAGCCTGCGGGATTGGGCTTCGGGTGGCGCGGTCCCAAGCCGGAGGAAATCACGACCTCGTTAGAGTCGCTGGTGTTTTTCGATGACACCGCGGGAAGCGGTTTCTGGTATATCTCGGAGTACGAGTCCGGTGGTCCTCGCGATCCGTGGTACTACGCCGACGATCGTCACATGAAGGGGGCGAATTACCTCTTCGCCGATGGGTCCATGCGATGGATACTCGAGGACGACATATACGATCTTAATGTAGCCGGAGACGTTTCCGCCAAGGCGTTCCTGCCGTAGCGTTCTTTTCCATGCGGATCTGCGCAAGCGCGCCGACTCCCGGCAGCCATGTCCGGTAAATGGTCCACGTCAGGAGATATCCCACCTTTGTTGTTCTAACGGCGTGCGAGGTATGCGCGGAAGGCTGCGAGCGACTTGTGCGTGACGGGGCGTCGCCTGCCTGCCGGGGGAGCTTTGTCCGGGGCGATCAGGTGTACGGTGAACCACCCGCCGGCATACCTCGCCGCGGCGACGGCAAGGGCCTTTTCGCGAGTAACGAAGTGAACCTTCGGGCTGTTTTCGCCTTTCAGCAGCCTGTGCACTACGGCGATCGCTCGAAGTCGATTTTTTTTGCGAAGCGGAAAAAAGATCACCGGCGCGCCGCGATACCTTCCTCGAAGTTCAGATCTCCTGGCGGGCAGTGTCGCCACGGAGCCGAAGTCGATGAAGGCGAGCGCGTCCGGGCCGGGGTAATTGCGTATTTGACTCACGCAACCGTCCAGCTCGCGCTCATCGGCCGATGTCGCCCTGTCGGCGAGCCTGGAATCAATGAGGAAAAACTCACCGCCCTTCGAAACGCCCAGCAGGTCCGGATCGTACCGCTGGAATGCCGCCGGGCCGTACAGGATCCCGTTCATCGCGAGATGGTGAGTGCCCCTGGGGACGTTCTCCAGCAGGGAAAGAACACGTTTGGGTGTCGTAATCACCAGCCGCGGACTTCCGTCACCGGGATCTTTCAGCACGAAAAGAGGCTGCTTTTGCGGTAGTGGCCCACCGCCCCAGCCGCTCACGAGCACCTTTCCGTCCTGCCTGGATATCCAGTCCGGAACGGAAAGCTCGATTCCGAGATTATCGCGTATTTGCGAAACGGTCTCCAGACCGGCCAGACACGCAAGCAGCATTGTCCCTGCCGCTATCGTCATCAGGGTCCACCGGCAGAAGAAGCCGGTGATTTCTCGATGCGTTTGGTCCATACGGTTTCTATCGGCAGGGAGGAGGTGGCGGAGCAGCGAAAGATTGCGTCGTCGTTCTTTTCGCTACGGCAGCGACGTGCGGGTAACCAGCACGTTAATCGCCTGGCTGCGAGTCGCGCCGCTTTCGCTCATCACGTATACGTCGTAGGTGCCGCCGGTGACGGGAACTCTACGATCCAAGGTTGCTATATTACCGTTAATCGTCTTGATTTTCCCCCAAAGCCCGCTGCTGCTCAGTATCACCGGCGAGCCTGGCAGGAGGCTGGGATTGCTGGCGAAAGTCGCAGTGCTCACGTTGCCGGACTCGGCGATTGTAACACCGGTTATCGGGGCCGGGGTAACGGTCCCGCCGGCGTTCTTGCTGTATGCTATCACCACGATCTGGTAATCGTTTTTCCCCGAGGTGACGCGTCGGCCCAGCGTCAGGAACCCGCGGGTCACATTCACATCGCGGGCATACAGGGAGTCGTTTCCAAGGTCGGCGTAGGTAAGCGTAGGGCCGGTAAACGGGCTTGCAGCGTGGGTGAGCTTTGCCTGCACGATCGCAAGGGCGTTCCGGCAGATCAGCGTTCCGAGCGAGTCGTTGACGGATGCCTGGCGGAACTGGATCGCCGTCGGGAACAGCGAGGCGGCCATAGACACCCCAACGGCAAGAATGCCCAGGGCGATCAATAGTTCCGTGAGCGTGAAACCATTTGAAATCGCCCTGCGATGGTTGTGCATTGTCATTTCTATCTTCCTCTGGTGACGCAGCCCTCTCCATTTTATCATAGCAGGTATCGCCTTTGAAGGGTAATGATCCGTCGAATCCAACCGCCGGACTATTGAGCTTTTCCGTTTTCCAGCATACCATACCGCTTCTCCGGCGGGGTAATTCCCGCCCGGTAAGAGCGGGCGCCGTTCATGGGAAAACCAAAAAGGAATCTCACGTGATTAACGTCGCTATTGTCGGTGCAGGTAATTGGGGCAAGAACCTGGTGCGGAATTACGCCAATCTTCCGGGCGCGGAATTGAAGTACATCTGCGACCTGAACCCCAAAACCCGCGAGACCATGGCTGGGCTTTACCCGCAGGCTGTGGTGACGGACGACGTTACCGCAGCACTGTCCGATAAGTCCGTGGACGCCGTCGTGGTCGCCGTCGATGCGTCGCTGCATTATGAGATCGCGAAATCGGCCCTTCAGGCGGGCAAGCATACCTACGTGGAAAAGCCCCTGACTCTCTCCAGCAAGGATTCCCGGGAGCTGGTCGATCTGGCGGCTGCCAAAGGCCTCAAACTTATGGTCGGGCACCTGCTGGAGTATCACCCTGCCGTCGATTACATGAAGCGTGCGATAGCTTCCGGCGAGGCGGGCGATCCGCTCTACCTGTACTTCCAGCGGGTCAACCTTGGTATCGTCCGCAAGCAGGAGAACGCATGGTGGTCGCTGGCGCCGCACGACGTTTCTGTGGCGTGTTACCTCTTCGACGCCGAGCCGGTGAGCGTCTCAGCCAGCGGGCACGCGTACCTCCAGGACGGTATCGAAGACGTCGTGTTCGCCAACCTGAAGTTCGCCGACGGGCGAATGGCGCACATTCACGTATCCTGGCTGGACCCGCACAAGATCCGCAAGGTGACGCTCGTAGGCTCGCAGAAGATGATCGTATTCGACGACATGGCGGCGGCTGAGAAAATTCGCGTTTACGACAAGGGCGCCGACGTGCGGAAGAGCGTGGACAGCTACGTCGAGGCGATCACGCTGCGGACGGGCGACATACTGATACCCAAGGTGGCGGGAGGCGAACCGCTCAAGACCGAGTGCCTGCACTTCGTGGACGCCATCGCGAACGACACGACCCCCCGCAGCGACGGGGCGGACGGGCTTGGCGTGGTGAAAGTTCTCGAAGCGGGAAGCGCCTCGCTCGCACGAGGCGGCGAACCGGTGGAGCTTTAGTCCGAATCGTTCATTTTGAAAGAGGCCGGCGACGGCTGTAATTGTTTGTGACATCAAACCTTTTGTGTTCTTTGTATTCTTTGTGAACTTTGTGGTGAAAAATCCGGGTCCTTTCCGCTCCTTGCCGGATCGAAAAAATCCCGCGTTTTCACCGGCAAAGCAGGTTTTGGGATGACTTCTAATAAAAGCGCAGTTTGCCGAAAGGATGTTTTACATGTCGCCTGTTCATCACGTTCTTGCCTTCGGGGCACACCCGGACGATATCGAGTTTCGCTGCGCCGGAACGCTGGCGCTGCTTAAGCAGGCGGGCTGGCAGGTTTCCCTGGCGACCGTCACCGGAGGGGAAGGCGGCTCCCGTCAGATGGGCCCGGAGGAAATTCGCTCCGTTCGCCTGGGTGAATCCGCCGCGGCGGCGAGGTTGCTGGATGCGGACTTCCATTACGCCGGCGGGGTGGACATGGATGTGGACTTCACGCACGATTTGCGCGTGAAGGTCGTCGAAGTGATCCGGGCGGTGAAGCCCGACGTTGTCATCACCCTGGCGCCTTTCGATTACCACACGGACCACGAAGAGGCCTCCCGTCTGGTGCGCGCGGGATGCTTTTACGCGCCGATCCCGAATTACCCCGCCTCCGGCGAGACGATCGACGCCGTTCCGTACCTGTATTACATGGACTCCGGAACGGATATTTTCGGAAAGCCCGCGCCGGTGCAGTTCTACGTGGATATTTCTTCCGTGATGGACATCAAGACGGAGATGCTGATCTGCCACGCCAGCCAGCGGGACTGGATCCTCGCCCATCACGGACATGACGATTACGTTCGCAGGATGAAGGAGATATCGGCCGGGTCCGGCGAGAAGTGCGGCTGCGACGCCGCGGAGGGCCTGCACCAGCATCTCGGCGAAGGGTACCCGCACGACAACGTGATTGCCGAGGCACTGGACGGGTACGTTAAACAGCCGGCGGCGAAGGGTTGATCCCCGCCGCTTTCCTGACAGGAGAATAAAACGATGCCGTGCGAGCTTCCCAGACGCGAGTATCGCAGCGGGGTGGAGCTTTCGGTGGTGGGATTCGGCGGTATCGTCGTAATCGGCATGGACCAGACCGATGCCGACCGGGCTGTCGCGGAGGCTGTCGAGTACGGCGTGAACTATTTCGACGTCGCTCCGTCCTACGGAAAGGGCGAAGCGGAAGAGAAGCTCGGGCTAGCGCTGCAGCCGTATCGCGACGAGGTGTTCCTGGCGTGCAAGACCCACGCGCGCGACGCGAAGGGGGCGGCAGAGCACCTGGAGGCGTCGATGCGGCGCCTGCGAACCGACCATTTCGACCTGTACCAGTTCCACGGGTTGCAAAACGTCGAGGAGGTCGAGCAGATTCTCTCGCCGGGTGGTGCTGCCGAGGTGGCCTTGCGGGCCCGCGAGCAGGGCAAGGTCCGCTATCTCGGGTTCAGCTCTCACTCGGAGGAAGCGGCGCTGAAGATCATGGACGAGATAGAGCTGGACTCGATATTGATGCCACTCAACTTCGCCTGCTGGATGCATGGCGGTTTCGGGGAGCGTGCCTTTGGTGAGGCCCGTAAGCGCGGACTGGCGTCTCTGGCACTCAAGGCGATGGCGCTCAGGCCATGGTCCGAGGGCGAAAAACGCGGCGATTATCCGAAGTGCTGGTACAAGCCCGTTACCGATCCGCAGCTCCAGGAGCTTGCGTTGCGATTCACGCTTTCGAAGCCCGTCGTCGCGGCCGTCTCGCCGGGGCACGTGGAGTTGCTGCGCCGGATGATCGAGATCGCCCGGAACTTCACGCCGTTGACGGGGCCCGAGCTTGCGAACCTGCGGGACCGGGCGGCGGAAATAGAGCCTATCTTCAGCGCGAGCCGAGCCTGACTTTTCGTTGGAGCGTGAGAGCAGTTCGTCGGATCGTGAACGTTACGGTCTGTCCGGGTTTGGCGGTCGAGAGGAATTCAAACAACGTCGACGCGCCGGTCAATGCCCTGCCGTCCCAGTGCGTGATAAGGTCGCCCGCTTTCAGTCCGGCGTTGTCCGCCGGTCCGCCATCGACCACCTCGCCGATACGCAGTCCCTCCTCCCCTTCCGTCGCGGCGCCAGGCATGATGCCAAGGTAAGGGCGCCGCCCCCTGGGCGAGGCGTAGGCTACACGCTGCGGCTGGGTGGCGAGATGCTCGACGACGCGCTCGACCACCGTCAGCACGCGAACCGCCCCCGCCTCGCGGATTTTATCGACCGCGTCGCTCGGTTTGTGGTAATCGCGATGGGCGCCCGTGAAGAAATGCAGAACCGGTATTCGTTTGGCGTAGAAGCTCGCGTGGTCGCTGGCGCCGTAACCGGAGCCGCCCATCCTCAGGTTCAGTCCGGTTCCACTGGCGGCGACTTTGAGAATATACCGCCAACCGTCGCCGGAATTTACGCCCATAACCGTGAGGCGTCCGTCTCGTAGACGTCCGATCATGTCCATATTCACCATCGCGACGAGTTTTCCACCGGAGGGGTTCAGTTCGCTGAGACGCCCGGCCATGCGCCGCGAGCCGAGCAGTCCGCGCTCCTCGCCGGAGAAACACGCGAATATGACGGTTCGCCGCGGGGTAGTTTTGTCTTCTTTCTTTGCACGCTGTGCGAAGAGGCGTGCGAGCATGACGACCCCCGCCGACCCGGAAGCGTTATCGTCCGCACCGTGGTAGATGTCCTTCCCTCTCTTTCCGCCCAGTGCGCCGTACCGGCCGTAACCGAGATGATCGTAGTGCGCGCCGACCATGACAATTTGACTGGCGAGATTCCCC
>JAJRYB010000032.1 GCA_024275995.1 Planctomycetota bacterium
CGCAGAGTTTTTTGTATCAACAACAAATAAAACAGCTTTCAACGCAGAGGATGCAGAGAACGCAGAGTTTTTTGTATCAACAACAAATAAAACAGCTTTCAACGCAGAGGAGGCAGAGAACGCAGAGTTTTTTGTATCAACAACAAATAAAACAGCTTTCAACGCAAAGAACACAGAGAAAACATAGAAGGTAGTTTTTAAGTTTTGGTTTTTAGTTTCAAAATTCTTTTCTCTCTGCGTCCTCTGCGCTCTCTGCGTTGAATACAGCCTTTATTGAGGTAGGCCACGGATGGCGAAGAAAAAAACGGTAAAAAAAACGGTAAAGAAAACGGCGAAGCGCTCCATCGCGAAAAAGAGCGTCGAATCGGCAGGAAAAAAAACCATCTCCCCGACGAGCGATATGCCCTCTCTCTCCAAAAGCAAGGGCAAGTTCGCCACGGCGGAATCCATGGCCAGGGCGCAGCGCTCGATCTCCGTCAGCGAGTTCTTCGCGAAGAATCGCCACCTGCTGGGTTTCGACAATCCCCGAAAGGCGTTGCTTACGACTGTAAAGGAGGCGGTTGACAACGCCCTGGACGCATGCGAGGAGGCGGGCATTCTCCCGGAGGTGCGCATCGAGATTCACCAGATATCCGAGACGCACTTCAAGGTCGTCGTTACGGACAACGGCCCGGGTATCGTCCGCAAGCAAATCCCCAGCATATTCGGCCAGCTTCTCTACGGCAGCAAGTTCCATCGCCTGCGGATGAGTCGCGGCCAGCAGGGAATCGGAATCAGCGCAGCCGGGATGTACGGGCTTCTGACGACCGGGCAACCGGTGAAAATTACCTCACGCACGTCGCGCCGCGCCTCGGCGCACTATTACGAACTCCAGATCGACACGCGGAAGAACCGCCCGGACATTATCCGCGACGAGAAAGTGGACTGGGACGTTTCGCACGGTACGAAGGTCCAGATAGAGCTGGAGGCGAAGTACCAGCGCGGCCGCCAGAGCGTGGACGATTATCTCGAACAGACAGCCATCGCAAATCCGCACGTTTCGTTCAGCTATCGCGCACCGGACGGTCGGGAAGACTGTTACGCCGCGACGGTCAAGGCCCTGCCGCAGGTCCCGCGGGAGATCAAGCCGCACCCCTACGGAGTGGAGCTGGGCGTACTTATCAAGATGCTCCAGGACACCCGTGCGCGCAGTCTCCAGCAATTTCTCACCAGCGAGTTCTCCCGCGTATCGCCCCGCGTCGCGAAGGAGATAATGGCCACTGCCGCCATCCGCACCAACGCCCGCGCAAAGAGCATCAACGGTGACGAGGCCAAGGCGATCTACAAGACGATTCAACAGACGAAGATTCTCGCCCCGTCCACCGACTGCGTGGTTCCGATCGGAGGGGAGAAGCTCATCGCCGGTCTGAAGCAGGTTTTCGAGGCTGCGTTCTACACAGCCGTGACGCGCAGACCCAGCGTCTACCGCGGGAACCCGTTCATAATCGAGGCGGCGATTTCGTACGGTCGACCCGAAAAACCTTCCGAGGACGAGGAAGGCGAAACCCACGGCGACGCAAAAAAACCGAAGGAGCAATCCGGAAACGGCCAGGACAAGCAACTGGCCAAGCTGATCCGTTTCGCCAATCGCGTTCCGCTTCAGTACCAGCAGGGAGCGTGCGCAATCTATCGCGGCGTGGTGGACACGAACTGGAAATCGTACGGACTCGCCCAGGCGCGCGGGGCGTTGCCGTCCGGTCCGCTCACCGTGGTGGTTCACATGGGATCGGTGTGGGTCCCGTTCACCAGCGAGTCGAAGGAAGCAATCGCCTCTTACCCGGAGATCCTCAAGGAAATCCGCCTGGCGCTTCAGGAGTGCGGAAGGAAGCTCGCGACGCACATCCGCAAAACGGTGCGCATCCGCCAGGAAATGAAGAAACGCAGCTACATAGAGAAGTACATCCCCGCCATCGGCGAGGCGCTCCGCGACATCCTGGACCTCAAGGACCGCCAGGTGTCGCGCGTTTGCAGCGACCTGAAGGACGTGCTCCAGCGCAGCCGAAAGCTCTGATACGTCGGGCGGGACATTTACCGCTTGCGGCGGGGATGCGAACGGGGTATTTTTTGTCTCACCGTCGGGCTGCCGACATTCTCGCTGCAAAAGTCACTGCGCGATGCGCGCCTCGCGTAATGGGGAGTTTCAGAAACTCTTAGCAAGGGAGCATTGCCATGGGCGAATGGTGGAATGCGTTAACGACGCTCAACCAGGTGTTCTACGTCCTGGCTGGCTTCTTCAGCCTGATCTTCGCCTGGCAGCTCATTTCCGCGTTGATCGGACTGGGTAGCTAAGAGCTCGCTGTGGACGTAGACGCCGGCGCGGATTTTGGCGACATCGAAGCGGACTCCCTCGGCGACGCGGTCGAATCGGTCGCCGCTTTCAAGCTCTTCAGCATTCGGGCGATACTGGCGTTCTGCACCATGTTCTCATGGGCGATGTCGCTGTACCTTGACCTCGGGAGCGGCGTAGCCGTATCGCTGCTGTACGCCACGGCGTGGGGTCTGGGCGGCGGCGTACTCATGGCGCTGCTCGTTAACTGGATGCGCAAACTAGCCGAGACGGGAACGCAGAAACTCAGTTCCTGCGTGGGAACGACCGGATCGGTTTACATGGACATTCCCTCCGGCGGCGCCGGCAAGGTCCGCGTGAAAGTTACCGGGGCTATCGCCATGATAAGCGCCAGGTCCGAAGGCGAGAAAGAACTCAAGGCGGGCACGCCGGTGAAAGTGCTTCGCATGCTGGACCCCACTACGGTGGAAGTAGCCGCCGACGAGCAGGTCGCGGCGGAAAAGAAAGGTAACGAATGAACGTTCCGGCACAGCTATCATTAATACTTGGTCAAATCGGAGGTAACGAGACTTCCGACCCCATATCCGGGACGGTGATACTGGTGCTGATACTGGCCGCCCTCGCCTTCGCCGTGGTGCTGGTGTTCCTCAGCCGCTACCGCCGATGCCCGTCGAACAAGGTTCTTGTAATCTACGGGAAGACCGGAAGCGGAGCGGCGAAATGCGTGCACGGAGGCGCGGCGTTCATCTGGCCTCTGTTCCAGGCGTACGATTATCTCGATCTGGAACCGTTCGTCGTCCCGATCGACCTGTCCAACGCGCTGTCGCAGGAGAATATCCGCGTGTCGGTCCCGACGACCGTTACCGCGGCGGTTTCCAACCAGGTTGGACTCATGCAGAACGCCGCCGTTCGCCTGCTCGGATTGACCCGCATGCAGATCCAGGCCCAGGCGCAGGATATCATTCTCGGGCAGATGCGCGCCGTTATCGCGACGATGAAGATCGAGGACATCAACCGCGATCGCCAGGCGTTCATGGGCGCGGTGAACGAGGCGGTCACTATCGAGCTGGAGAAGATCGGCCTGGCGGTTATCAACGTCAACATTCGCGACATCGAGGACGAGTCCGGTTATATCGTGGCGCTCGGTCGCAGGGCAGCCGCCGAGGCGATCAACCAGGCGAATATCGACGTCGCCGAGCAGGAGAAGCGCGGACAGACCGGTGTAGCGGAGCGTCAGCGCGATACGCGAGTCGCGGTCGCAGCCGCAACCGCCTCGGCGGAAATCGGCGAGGCAACCGCCAACCGCGACATGCGGCAGGAAACTGCCGGTCTGGAAGCCCAGGCAGTATCCGCCGAGACCGAAGCCGACGCGAAGAAAGCGGCGTATCACGCCAATCAAAACGTTGCCGAGCAGGAAGCCCGCAACCGGTCGGAATCCGCTTCCCGCGAGGCGGACGGCGCTATCCGCGTCGCCCAGGAAGTCGCGGAGAAAAAGGCCGAGGAAGCCCGCGCCCAGCGCGAGCAGGCCCGCCTGAACGCCGAGATCGTCGTCCCCGCAAACGCACAGCGAGAGAAGGTGGTCATTGCCGCCGACGCGCAGAAGCAACAATCCATTCGGATTGCCGAAGGACAGGCCACCGCAACACTGGCGAAGATGACCGCCGAGGGCAAGGGCGTCCAGGCGATTCTCGACGGTAAGGCGGAGGGTTACAAACGGCTGGTGCAGTCTTGCGCGACTGCGGAGCAGGCTGCGTCGCTGCTGCTCATCGAGAAGCTCACCGAGGTGGCAGGCGTGCAGGCAAAGGCGATCCAGGACCTGCCTATCGAGAAGGTCATCGTGTGGGACGGTGGCGGCGATGGCGGCCTGAAGGGACTGGGCGGGCGATTGATCGGGGCGCTTCCCCCGATGCACGACCTCGCAAAGCAGGTGGGACTGGAACTGCCCGAGTTCCTCGGACGCATCGCCAAGGCGGCAGAGGAGAAACAGGGCAAGCCCTCCGACTCCACTCAGGGCGAGCGGGCCTCCACCGACGACGCGTAAC
>JAJRYB010000033.1 GCA_024275995.1 Planctomycetota bacterium
AGCCCGAAAATAGCAACCATCGCCTGCCTGGGCAACCACGATTACGGCGTCCTGACACGGGGAGGGCTTGGCGGCACGCGCGGGCTGGCCGATTACACAGCCGAGCGATTGGGCCGGGTCGATATCTTCGTGATGCTCAACGAATGCAGAACGTTCAGGCGCGGAAACGCAAAGCTCCAGTTCGTCGGGCTGGAAGATTACTGGTCAGAACGGTACAACCCGCGCCTGGCCTTCGAAATGGCGCGCCCCGGTATTCCGACGATCGCGCTGTGCCATAATCCCGACGCCGCCCATCAGATCGCTTCGTGCGGGCCGCAGTGGATTCTCTCCGGACACACGCACGGAACGCCCTTCAGCAAGGCCCGGCTGGGCGATTACTGGCTACGACCGCGGGAAATGCACTTCGCGTCGGGACATTACGAACTTGCCGGCGGCGGAAACCTGTACGTAAACCGGGGGCTGAGCTATGGCCGAAGAATCCTCCTGAACGCCTGCCCGGAAATCACACTGTTCACGCTCTGCGATGCGGACGAAACCTCCGCCGTCTCACGATCCGCCTGAATTCGCAAAAAGTCTACCGGCGGTCCAGGATCAGCACGCGGTTTTCACCTTCGATCGTGGTGGGAGTGTTGGGGTTTTCAACGTATACCTGGATGCTGCCGAAGTAAGGCCAATACTCGCCGCTGCCCTGCCAATTGGGCACCGCGCCGAGGAAAGGCGACACGTACACCTGCGCCGCGTCGCCTCGGCGGGAACCGGCGGGGCGAGTGTAGACGGACGTGTTCGGATTCGTCCAGGCGTTACCCACGAAGACGCTGGCGTAATCCGTCTCGAAGCGCCAGTTCGTCCAGGCGCCGGGGCGTCCTGCTACGGCAAGCGGCGAACGCCCGATCAACCGGTCCGGTTTTCCGTCGCCGTCGGTGTCGGCGTAGGCGACGTAGTAGAACGATCCATAAGCGCCCGCCTCCGGGTGCGGTATCCGAACTTCATAGGTTCGCCGTCCGCCGGCGACCTTGTCGGAAGGGAGTTTCCAGACCTGCACTCGGTGAGGTGGAACCTGCACACGCCCCGCCTTCGGCGACGTTGTGCTTCGTGGAGCGGCGGGAGCGTTGAATTCCACCACTTTTCCCATGGGCCTTCCCAGCCGGCTGCGACCGGTCCGCAACTCGCCGAGCGTCCGCTCATACTCGCCAATACGCGCCGCGACGCGCCGGCGTGCGGCACGGACCTTCAGCAGCTCCTCGGCGGCGCTGCCTTCCCGGTCGGTGCCCTTGAGACGAACGAGTTTTTTTTCCGCTTCGGCGGCAAGTTTCGTCAATTCGCGCAGGGAAAGTTCCTGCCGCTTTCGCTCCGCCAGCAGAAGCGATCGCATGCTTTCGGCAAGCCGGTTTATTTTCGCATCGGCCGATCGCCGCCTCTCCAGTTCCAGGCGCTTGCGGAGTTCATCCGCGGGAGCGACCCACGCCTTTCCGTTCCACTTCAACTCGGTTTTTATGGTCCGCCCGGTATCGTACCTGGTGAGCGGCGCGTTGTGCGTCGTGATAACCTCGTAGCTTACGATAGTGGGTGCGATTCTGCCGATACGCAGCACCATGCGTATGTTCGCGTTTGTCGCAGGAACGTTGGACTCGTCGCGGATATTTCCGTCCGCGAAAGTGATCTGGTAATAGACCGTCCGTCCGACCTCCGCCGACAGGTCGCCGCACGTCACCAGCACGCAGCAGGCAAGCAGGAAACCCGCCAAACGCGCACTGCCGAAGCTGCCGGTCAAATGTGTTTTCATGATCTCGCCTCAGGTTAGACCGATAGCGTTTTACCGCGGCCTGCACATGCCGCCACAGACACCGCATCGGCTTGGTTCGCAGGAAACTTTACGCCTTTATTGTAGTAGAAGCCCCCGGCATTGTCGGGGGATATCCCCTCGCAATGCGAGGGGCTTTTCGGATTCCATCACATCCGGCAAAGACACCGTTACGGTTGTTATGAAGTTTTTTTTACAACCGCTGATATTTGGGTTGACGCACCCGGTATTGCGCGTTAGAGTGTGTGTGCTTCAGCGGGCGAGCCACCCGCAGGAGCAGGGCTGAGAGGATGCGTGAGGGTTATCGTGGAACGGTCGTAATATTCGGCCGGATTCTCCCTACCTCCGGTTCCGTTGAAAATTGAATATCGACGCCTTCGTGGCGTGCGTAACGAACCTCACAGGAGTACCTCGCGAAGACCCGAACGGCTGACGGTGGAGATGAGCGCCCGCCGCGGTTATTGCCCTTTCCCTCCTTTGGGCAGCGGGTGAGGTACTTGATTGGTAGGGGCGATCTCGCGGTACACAGTGGAGATGAGCGCCCACTGGTTGGTCCGGTCCCTCCTCCTCCGGACGAACCGCTTGAGAGCGATTGTGAGGAATGACGTCTCTACCGCAAAAAGGGCGTCGGCTGACCAAAAGGTCAACCGGCGCCCTTATCATTGCGCCCAATGCCCCCTGTCACGCATGCAATCGCGGATTTCCCCTTGTTTCGGGCCACCGTTGGCGTTACCATCTCCGTCGGGAATCGTCTCCCACAGGCCGAAATTTTAATGAAACGGATTCTCACTGCAAAGCAGGTCACCAGTGCGATGGGTACACTGTACCGATCCGTTGTCGCCCAATTACCGGACGATTCCACCCTGGCCGTTATCGGTATTCGCACGCGTGGTAAAACGCTGGCCGATCGCATCGTCCGGCGATTGCGAGAGGATCACCCCGCGCTGCACATCGAATTCGGGGTATTGGACATCACGTTCTATCGCGACGACCTGTCCCGGCGCCGTGGGGTTCCGCTGGTGCGGGCTACTGAAATAGACTTCAACCTGGACGATACGTGGACCCTGCTGGTCGATGACGTCATGGAGACCGGAAGAAGCATTCGCGCGGCGTTGGACGCCCTGCACGATTTCGGACGACCCAAAGTCATTCGACTGGCGGTGCTGATCGACCGTGGCGGTCGAGAGGTGCCGATCTCCGCTGACTTCGTCGGAAAGACGATCAAGGCGCCGCAGGGAAAACGAATCCAGGTCAGATTGAAAGAGAAAGATGGCGAAGAAGGCGTCTTCATCATCCCCAAGCCATAGCGGCGCGTTCGTCTGGACCCGCAAGGACATCGTCGGTCTTGACGAGCTGAGCGCCCGTGAGATCGTCCACATTCTGGACACGGCCGAGAGCTTCAAGGAGGTCTCCACGCGGAGCATCAAGAAGGTCCCCGCCCTTCGTGGAAAGGTCGTGGCGCTTCTTTTCTTCGAGGACTCGACGCGAACGCGCATGAGTTTCGAGCTGGCGGCGAGCCGGTTGTCGGCCGACACGATCCTTTTCTCCTCCAGAGGCTCGTCGGTGGCGAAGGGCGAGACGACGCTGGACACCGCGCGAAACATCGAGGCGATGGGCGTGGACGTGCTTGTCATACGGCACAAGCAGCCGGGCGCGCCGCACATGCTGGCGCGCAAACTCCGGACACCGGTAATAAGCGCCGGAGACGGTCCGCACGAACACCCCACCCAGGCGCTGCTGGATATCTTTACGATTCGCCAGAAGCTCGGACGTATCGAAGGCCTGAAGGTGGCGATTGTGGGCGACATCGCCCATTCGCGCGTCGCGCGAAGTAATATCATCGGCCTGCGCAAGCTTGGAGCGGAGGTAACGGTCATCGGGCCTCCGACACTCGTCCCCTCGGCAATCGCCGCCATGGGATGCCGAATCAGCCACAACCTCGACGACGTGCTGGGCGAAGTGGACGTAATAAACATGCTGAGGATCCAGTTCGAGCGTTTCGGCAGCAACCAGTTCCCATCCCTTCGCGAGTACAGCCGACTTTACGGTCTGAACGCCGAGCGCGTTGCGATGTGCAAAAAAAATCTCCTGGTCATGCACCCCGGACCGATCAACCGCGGCGTGGAGATAACCTCCGAAATCGCCGACGGGCCTAACAGTTGCATCCTCCAGCAGGTAACGAACGGCCTGGCGATACGAATGGCGGCGCTCTACCTGGTAAGTCAGGGCAAGGAATAGAAAGTGAACAAGAGTTCGGCTTTGATTATTGCCGTAGCGATTATTGCAGGATGCGCCATCCACGGAGTGCTTCTTCGGGAGTCGCCGCATGACGTGAAGGTGCAGGCTCCAGATGACGAAAGACACCTTTCGATGCAAGACGGACGTTATCAGCTTATCACCTACGGGGAGTACTTGGTGATGCTGGACAGCCGCACTGGCAGATGCTGGAACAAGATTTTACGCTATCCCCTGGGGAACTACCGTATGACTGGAGGGAGCAAAAAAACCCTGATTTTGCAAAAACCTCGAAGTAATAAGTGGCTAACCGCCCAGCGGCGGGTGTAAAGGCCCGAAGGGCCGGTCAGAAGTTAGCCGTGGGCGTAAGCCCACGGAAACCGGCTTCCGGAATATAAAGGCCCGAAGGGCCGGTCAGAAGTTAGCCGTGGGCGTAAGCCCACGGAAACCGGATTCCGGAATATAAAGGCCCGAAGGGCCGGTCAGAAGTTAGCCGTGGGCGTAAGCCCACGGAAACCGGCTTCCGGAATATAAAGGCCCGAAGGGCCGGTCAGAAGGAAAACGACAATGTCACACACAAGCCTTTTTTATCACATTGTCTTTTCGACCAAAAATCGCAAAACTTTTCTTTCGGATGACGCATTGCCAAGAACCTGCCAATATATGGGCGGCATTGCCCGCAAATTAAAGTGCCAACTGCTCTTGGTAAACGGTATATCCGACCACGTTCATCTGGCTGCAATAGTTCATCCAACCATCGCGATCGCAGAATTTGTCGGAAAAGTCAAATCCAATTCCAGCAGGTGGATTCACGATACCTTTGCTGATCTGCAGGATTTTGACTGGCAGGATGGTTACGCAGCATTTTCCGTATCACCATCCATTATGCCAAAAGTGAAACAATACATTCACTCACAGCCGGAGCATCACAAGACGATGAGTTTTCAGGAAGAACTGATTGCGCTTCTGAAGAAGCATGGCGTTGAATATGATGAAAAATACATTTGTGCGTAAGCTTCTGTCGCCCCTTCGGGGCTGGTAAATTTTGTAGCCTCGATACCGGGGGCTAACGCCCCCGGCTAACTTCTGATCGGCCCTTTGGGCCTGACAGCTCGACGACCTTCGAGCCTTGACGAAACTTGACGACCTTCGGGGCCTGACAGCTCGACGACCTTCGAGCCTTGACGAAACTTGACGACCTTCGGGCCTGAAAAAGAAGAATTATTCTTTATAGAGCCAATAAATCATGAACGATATTCTCATCACAAACGGGCGTGTGATAGACCCGTCGAGCGGACGGGACGAGCTGTGCGACCTTGCGATCAAAGATGGGTTCATCGCCGGTGCAACCCGCAAACCCGCCAGGGCGAAAGAGGTCATCGACGCGGCGGGGAAAATCGTCTGCCCCGGCCTGATCGACCTGCACGTCCATTGCC
The DNA here is from genome assembly GCA_024275995.1 of Planctomycetota bacterium. GTDB lineage: Bacteria > Planctomycetota > Phycisphaerae > SM23-33 > SM23-33 > JAJRYB01. Next base: position 5,473 of record JAJRYB010000033.1, read on the forward strand.
GCGAACCCGGACACGAGGAAGAGGAAACCATCGCCACCGCGTCGGCCTCGGCGATCGCGGGCGGTTTCAGCACGATCCTCGCCATGCCGAACACGCACCCCCCGCAAGACGACGAAACTACCGTGCTGTATGTCCTTCACCAGGCGGCACGGGCCGGAGGCGCCAACGTCCTGCCCGTCGGGTGTCTCACGAAGAAACGCGAAGGAAACGAACTCGCGGAGATGGGCATGATGTACAAGGCCGGCGCCGTGGCGTTCAGCGACGACGGAGACGGCGTCGCCTCGACGTCCGTCATGCAACGGGCGCTTCAATACGCCAGTATGATCGGAGCGCCGATCCTCCAGCACTGCCAGGATCCGGACCTGTTCACCGGCGTAATGAACTCCGGCGCGGTGGCGGTTCGACTGGGACTGGGCGGAATAGCCGCCTCCGGCGAGGAAATCATGCTGCGTCGCGACCTGGAACTTGTCGCGCGCACTTCCGCGCGGTATCACGTAATGCACGTCTCCAGCGCCGGAAGCGTGGAGCTTATTCGCGCCGCAAAGCGGGACGGGCTTCGCGTCACGGCCGAGGCGACCGCCCACCACCTGCTGCTGACCGACGCCGCATGCACGAGTTTCGATCCGAACTACAAGATGAACCCCCCGCTTCGACGCGCCTCGGACGTGGATGCCCTGCGAGCGGGCGTCGCCGACGGGACTATCGACTGCCTGGCATCCGATCACGCACCGCACTCCAATGAAGAAAAGGACCTCGAGTTCGCCGTGGCGCCGTTCGGGATTATCTCGCTGGAGTGCGCGCTGGGATTGTACGTCAAGGCGCTTGTGGAAACGAAGCTCATGGACTGGCCGGGACTGATCGCGCGAATGACGTGCGGTCCGGCGGCAGTGATCCGACGACCCATCGGGCGCATCTCTCCCGGCGATATCGCGGATGTGACGATCATCGACCCGAAGAAACGCTGGACCGTCAACGTTGGAAAATTCGCGTCGAAAAGCCGCAATTGTCCCTACGACGGCTGGCGCCTCAAAGGCAGGGCGGTGGTTACAATCGTCGGTGGAAATGTGAGATTCCGCCTGTAACGCACGGGAGAGGTAATTCCAGGTTTTGGTTTTGATCCCGCGTTCAACGGGTGTATCATAATACCCGTATCAGGCCGATTCCGAACGACGGATTCGCACGAGGTTGCCCATGTCCGGTAAACAGAGCGAAAAACGAAGGTACGTACGCAAGGACCTCTCGTGCCCGGTGACGCTGCTGGATGCGAAGGGCCTCGAATCGACCAGCCTGAAGACCGTCAATATATCCGACGGCGGCGCTCTTGTGTCGATTCCGCTGGACCGCCTGCCCGACTGCGACGAAAAGTTGAAACTCTCGCTGTCCGTACCGCGATCCACCTCGAACACTTTCATGCTCGAAGATTTCGAAACCGAGGGGATGGTTGTCCGCCACCAGCCGTTGCGCGACGACCGTTTCGCCGGCGTTGCGTTGAAGTTCGCCAAGCCTGTCAAGCTGGGACTGGAAGTCTGACTTGCAGCAGGCAGCGGGCAGCGGGCAGCAGGGATCAGGTGGCGGCGATCGCCTTGTCGGCGATGTCTTTACGGTAATAGCACCCCTTCCAGGAAATTTTCTCGACCGCCTGGTAGGCCCGCTTTTTCGCCTCGGCGATGGTATCTCCCAGCGCCGTAACGCCCAGCACCCGCCCGCCGTTGTTTACGAGCTTTCCGTCAATCTCCGAAGTACCCGCGTGGAAGACCTTCACGTCTTCCATGGCGTCGGCGTCGTCGATTCCCGTTATTTCGAAGCCCTTCTCGTATGAACCGGGATACCCCCCCGATGCCATCACCACGCAAACCGACGGGCGCGGATCGAACCAAAGCGATACCCCGTCGAGCTTGTGCTCGGCGACCGCTACCATCGCGGCCAGGAAATCGCCCTTGATTCTCATCATCAGCGGCTGGCATTCCGGATCGCCGAAGCGGCAGTTGAACTCGATGACCTTTGGACCGGCCGGGGTAAATATCAGACCGGCGTAGAGCACGCCTTCGTACCGTCCGAAATCGCGTCGCATGGCGTCCACTATCGGAACGAGTATCTCCCGCTCGATACCGCGCATCATCGCCGCGTCGATAATCGGGACCGGGCTGTAAGCGCCCATCCCTCCGGTATTCGGTCCGGTGTCGCCGTCGCCGATGGGCTTGTGGTCCTGGAGAGGTTCGAGCACGAAGATGCTCTTTCCGTCGCACAGCGCCAGTACGGTTCCCTCCTGCCCGGTGAGCATCTCCTCGATGAGAACCTTCTCGCCCGCATCTCCGAAGATCCTCTTGCCCATGATATCTTCCAGCGGCTGGACCGCCTGGTAGGGTTCGGGGCAGACGATGACGCCCTTGCCCTTGGCAAGTCCGGACGCCTTGACCGCCACGCCGTGATCGCGCGACAGGACGTATTTTTTCGCAGAATCCAGGTCAGTGAAAATTCTCGCCTCCGCCGTCGGGACCGCCGCGCTGCGCATGAGTTCCTTCGCGTATGCCTTGTCCGCCTCGATGCGCGCACCCTTGGCGCAGGGTCCGAAACACAGTATCCCCGCCTCGCGCGCGACATCGGCGATCCCGGCCGCCAGGGGGTCTTCCGGACCGACCACGAGAAGATCGACGCCATTATCCTTCGCGAAACCGATCACGCCTTCGATATCGTCGGCCTGGATGTCCAGGCATTCGGCATGCTGGGCGATACCGGGGTTCCCCGGGGCGGCCCACATCTTGTCGCACAGGTCGGATTGCGACATCTTCCACGCCAAGGCGTGTTCCCGTCCTCCGGAGCCTGCCAGGAGAATTTTCATCGCGCGTCCTTTCGTGACTGATCATTCGATCTTTCGGCCGACGAGAGTTTACGCAGAGAACCAGCCGGATTCAACACGTTCCGATCATCTGTTACCAAGCAAAGGCGATCGGCGCTTCCAGGAACGGTCGAATACCTTGCGAAGGCGTCGCTCGCCTGCGTTTGCCGAATGGTGCGACAACGCCGTCAGCAGCCGAACGCCGCAGGAAAAGTCGGACAGGTGGACGCTCTCGGAGGCGATCCCGCGACGGCCCTGGTTGTGATAGTTGCCGAGTGGAATGCAGACAGCCGCGGTCGGAAACCCGTATTGATGGAACAGGCTCGCCTCGCACGTGCCGCCCTGCATGAGCGCACGCTTGAAGGCGAAGTTTTTTGTATTACCGTGCCTTTTCGCAAGTTCGCCGGCGAGGTCGCAGAGCGTCTGCGTGGCGGCGGGGTCGAACGTCGTCGTCCTGTCGCCGACGCGGACCACTACGCCGCTGCCCAAAGTTACCCCTCCGTGGCGCGCTGACGAGGTCTCGATCGACAGTATTGCGGTTTCGGGCGGAATTATTCCGCTTCGGACAGCGCCCATCGCCCCGACGAGTCCCGCTTCCTCCGCGCGCGAGGCCAGCAGGAACATTTTCCCGCGTTGTTTTCCGCGGATGAATTCCTCCATCGCGCACATCGCCATCGCCAGGCCTACAAGGTCGTCGCACGCCCTACTGTGGAGTTTGTCACCGCGAATCCGCATCGCGGGCAGGTCCCACATACCCGGCGTCCCTTGAGGCACGTCAACGGAAGCCTCCAGGCGCACGCGAACGTCGTGGTCCCGCGTCGACTTGACAAAACGGGCCGATTCGACGACGCCGCGAACAGGACCCGCCGGCGTAAACCAGACCATCTTCGCGCCTCGACGTATGTAACTCGTCGCCACGCCTCCGTAGAAGCGTCCCCAGACTTCCCTGCCACGCCGTCGCCGGGCGACGAAGCCGGGATGATCCATGTGCGCCGTGAGCACCCAGGGTTGAAAGCTCCGCGCGACCCGGCCACGACAAAAACCGAACAGTAAATTTCCGTAGCGGTCCGCTTGCGTAGAAGGCCCTAATTTCTCCGCCCATCCGCGCAGGTGCGAAATTACTGCCTCTTCGCAAAATGGCGCCGTGGGCTGGGCGAGCAGTCCGGAAAGAATCTTGCGCCACCGAACGGAGATCATGCCTTGCCCCCGTCACCGGCGAGCTTTTCAAGACGCGGCATCTGTTTTCGCAATTCCTCAGCGGCGGCAGTACCGGGAAACCGTTCGACCACGTCCCCTGCCAGCTCCATCGCCTCGGAATATCGATGGCGTTCGAGCAGGCTGCGTATTTCGTCGCGCAGGGTTCGAACCTCGGCAATCCTGGCGTTCTCCTCCAGCGTTGGCATCTGCGCGCAAACGAGCTGGGCTTCGCGCGTCTCGGGGAATGCGTCCAGGAACCGTCTTGCCGACGCCACGGCCTCGGGCCACTTCCTCGCCTCGACGTGCTGCTCGATCTGCCCGTACATTCGCCGCCTCTGCTCCTGGAAAAACGTGTCCGCCTCCCGCTTGACCCTGTCCAGCAGCGCAATGGCTTCCACGGAGGCAGGTTGCTCGCGAAGAAGCTCGCGGGCAACTTCCTTCGCCCGGGTGAACTCGGCGACGGCCATGAGATCCGCAACGAGCTTTTTCTTCTCTTCGAGCTGCCGCGCCAACGCCGCCGCGCGCACCTTATCGAGCCTGGCTTGCAGCTCGTCGCAGCGTGGATGGCCCGGATAGACCTTCCGGAGCAGTCCCAGCCCGTCGTTCGCGCGTTCGAAATCTTCCGCGTCGAGGTCGGATTCTACGCCGGAAGCAATTTCGTTGGCCTCTCCTCTCTGTCGTCGTCGGCGTTCGATCTCCCGCTGCTCGGGACTCAGCAGAATGGTGGCGTTGATCTCGTTGAGCGTTTCGAGAATCCGCCCGAGAAGCTGCGTGTCCTGTCGGGAGGTATCCCTGCCTGCTTTAACGTCCACCTGCCGAGAAGGCTCGCCAATGGAACCTGCCTCCGCGCGCCTTGGCTGGAGAATCTGCGCCAACGTCCATAGCCCCGCACCAAGGCCCCATGCCACGGCGATCAGGAAAATAACACCGAAGGCAAACAGCGGTTCCGATTTTTCCGATCGGTCCGCGTTAGAAAAGAGGAAAATGCCGACGAGCGTTCCCGCAAGGGCCACTACCGTGCCGACGACGCGCAGAAGAATTACGAGAAAAACTCCATGACGGAGCCTTCCGATGCTATGGTCTGCCTGTCCTTTCACTACTTCTCCCTTCACTCATGTCCGTCTTCATTATCGCCTCGGAAGAAATCAGTAGCAAGCCGTCCTCCACAGGCATTGACCGGGACCGCCGGTTCAAAGTATAATGGCACTTGCACGGTGGAGGTTTATGATGCGTTTAAAGATTCGTTACCGAAGAAGCGCGTTTACGCTTATCGAACTGCTCGTCGTCATCGCCATTATCGGCCTGCTGGTGACGATCATCGCTCCCAGCGTCGACGCCGCACGCATTCTCGCGCTTCGTACCCGGTGCGCCTCCAATATGCGCGAGGTGGGCCGAAGTTGCGTTGCATACGGTAACGACGGACGATACCACCGCGGAAACCTTGTCTCCGCACTGCCCAGTAATGCCCCGACAACAGGTAACTGGGGCAACATGAGCGCGGGGAATCCGGGCAGTCTCTGGCTGCTGCTGAAATTCAACTACCTCAGCGGCAACGTCATGCTCTGCCCGGAAGGAAAAAACCGACAGGTACCAAAACTATCGGCACCTGTCGCCGGCGACACCGCATTCACTACCAGCACGTACTCGTACAGCTATCTCTCGCAGGTTCCGACGGCGGATGGATACAGCGAGACGTCCATCGAAGATGCCGGCTCATCGCTTATCGTCGCAGCCGACCGCAACCCGCGCTGTACGCCGGGCAATACGACAATTGGTTCAAACAACAATGAAAATTCCAAAAACCATAACTCCGACGGGCAGAACGTCGCCAGGCTCGATCAGTCGTCGAAATGGATAACAAGTCCGACCGACAACAACGACGACATCTACGCCGCGGAATCGGGCGGTAGCGACAGCCAGGGCAAGCGAAAAGATATCAGCGATTCCTTTCTCCTGCCGTAGGCCGCAACGGGTTCCGACGCGCTCGGAAGAATCTGATAAATCGGGTGTCTTAAAATTTTTTCTCCCTGCGATTTCGCGGAACACTTTCAGGCAAGCTCCTTAGTGTTTGACTTTTCGAGCGTTATATATTTGCCCGGACGAGTGGCGAACAGGTCCATGAGACGAAAAAATAATAGGGGAATTACCCTATACCCCCTTGTACGCACTCCATCATTCGTTATAATGATTGTGACTTGAAAAGGGGCGCTTGGGTAGCTCGATAAGCGATCGTAGTATTAAGCGTCCGGTAGAACAGAATTGACAATCGACTTTTCGAACCGGTTCCCCCCCGGCCGGTTCGAATGCCGAGGCGGTGCCTGTCGTCCCCCCCCGCGGCAGGCCCGCCATTTTTTTGCGCACATCGAACCCCGTCGAAGGCAATCACGGCGCTGCCTGCATGCCTGCAACCCGTCCACTCGTATTATCTCGCGGATGCGATTGCCGTCGAGAGTGGACGAATGACCTGTGGTACGATGACACGGCAGGCGATATCTTCGCAGGTCTCGCACTGTCGCGGGAATGACTCTTTGATATTCAGAAGGCGCCCGGAGGCTGGGTATTCGCGTATCGTGAAATAGACGCTGATAGGCTCCTCGTCGTACTGCCCGGTCCGCACCTGGAAGCTGTTGGAATGCGTCTCGATCGACAGGCGGGCCTGCAGCGAGCACTCTTCGTCGATGGCGACGATGAAACTCGGCTGGCACTCGACGGGACGCGCGTATTGCTCCGACATCAGCGCGCCAAAACGCGAACCGTCGAGCAGGGCTTCGGCGACAATCGCGTCCCGGTTACCCTTGAAGTCCAGGTTGAACCCGAACATCAGGTCCACGCATTCCACGTCCAGCGCGCTGACACCCAGAAAATACGTGCTGCGGTCCAGCAGCCAGCGAAGAAACCTGTATGCCTGCTGCAGGTCCGGCGGATTGAAGTGCCCTGCCGTCAAACGGTTCGGCTGCAACTCCATCCACAGGTAGCTTCCGGAATGACGATCGCCTTCCAACACGAACTCGCCTGTTTCCCGCTGGAAGAAACCCGTCATGGACGAGAATTCTTTCTGCACCGCCTCGCAGAAATGCAGAACGGTCTCCCTGTTTTTCGGCAGGGCGAGCGCCGTTTCCAGATTCAGGTTCACAAAGAAGTCGTCCGCTACGGTGCTGAAGTCCATTGTTCTCTTCCCTCATCCAAGCATCCAAAAAAACCCGAAAGTACGGGCCGGGAAACATATCCGACCGGTACGACACGTTCAACGGCGCCTTTCTCAGATCACCCAGTCATCGGGCAGTTCCTTCTTGCTGATGACCATCAGCTTCTGCCCGCGATGCCTGATCAGGCTGTCCGCGGCGATCGACTCGGTGACGAACGTGTTTCCCGAGACCGTCACGCCTTTTCCGATCCGTGTTTTCCCGCCGAGGATCGTAGCGTTAGCGTAGATGGTCACGTTGTCCTCGAGCGTCGGGTGCCGCTTTACGCCCTTGATGGCGCGTCCTCGCTCGTCCTTGGGGAAGCTTCTCGCGCCCAGCGTAACGCCCTGGTAAATCTTCACGTTGTCGCCGATCTCGGTAGTCTCGCCGACGACGACGCCGGTGGCATGATCTATGAAGAAGCTCTTGCCTATCCTGGCGCCGGGATGTATGTCAACGCCCGTCACGCCGTGCGCATACTCCGTCATGATCCTCGGCATGAGCACCACGCCGAGGTCCACCAGTTCGTGCGCGACACGGTAGACCGTCACGGCGAAAAAACCGGGATAGCAGAAAATGACCTCGCCGATGCTCTTTGCCGCCGGGTCGCCGTCGTAGGCCGCCCTGGCGTCCAGCGCGAGCATGGCGCGAATCTTCGGTATCCTGGAGAGGAATTCCGCGGTGATCTCGGCTGCCTCTTTTCCGCACTTTTCAGGGTGCGGGCAATCTTCGCCACAATGGTCCCACATGCAACGGCAGTACTTGACCTGCTCGGCGAGGTCCGCGCCGAGGCGAACCAGCAGGTCGCTCACGTGCGGTCCGATATTCTCACGCGAGAGCTTCTGGTGCCCGTAGTATCCGGGAAACAGCAGCCGGCGGATCTCGACGAGGATTTTGACGATCTTATCCTTCGACGGAAGGAACTGCTCGCCGATACGGTGCGTGCTTCTCTCCGCGTCGTAGCTGGCGAGGATCTCCTTCGTCAGCCGGGCCAGATCCCTGTTAAGGTGCTCGTTCATGGAAACGCCTTTCGTTGATACCAAGCGTTCAGCTTCCCGCCATCTTATTCTACGAACCCCCGGCCTGATTGTCATCCCGGAACATACGCCGCGATGGAACGGGCGATGCGACGAATCCATTTAACTGCAATAGCCGGCGGGTTTTTCACGTATTAGTTAGTGGACAGGCAGCCTCCCCGCCCGGAAGGTAAGTGGATATGAAAAAAAACATAATCTGTTTGCTGGTATTCTTCCTGCTGCCGGCGCCATTACTGCTCGCGGGCCGGGGCGAACCGGGCGAACCGGGCGAACCGGACAAAAAATCTCTCACGCCCTCCGACGTGCGCAAGAAACCTCGCTCTGCAAGTCCCCTGGGCAGGCGGGAAAAAGCCCGGCGAATCGGGGTAATGAACCGGCGGGTGCTGACGCTTTTCAAGGCTGGGAAGTTCAAGCAGTGCCTCCGCATGCTGGAGGCGATGCTGAAGATCGATCCGGACAACAGCACGACCTACTACAACCTGGCATGCGTCTATGCGCAAATGGGGAAATCCGACCTGGCGATCGAAAACCTCTACGCTGCCATAGACAGGGGATACGCCGACTTTCGACATCTCATGCGAGACGAAGACCTGCAAACTCTTCGCGAGCTTGACGCCTACAAAAGTCTCATCGCGCGCAAGGACAAAATCCTCCAGCAGCGCGCACAGAAAGTCCTCGACCGCCTGCGCGGCAAGTTCGGCGAGGGGTTTCTCTACGAAATCGACCACGATAACAAGATCATCTTCGCCACGGACATCGACCGGAAGATGCTTGACGACCTGAAGGCGTACCTGCCGAAGTATGCGCGGAGCCAGTGGAAGCTGCTTTTCAGCAACGGGTTCGAGCAATACGTAGCCGTCGTTATCCCCAAAAACGCCATCAATAAGCGCAGCAGAGTCGGCGGTTTTTATCGCCATATGGAAAGAATGCTCACGGCAAAGACCATCGGGATGACTCTTACTCACGAGTTCACTCACGCGCTGCACTTCGCGGACCAGGACGCACTTGGCCAACGGCATCCGATCTGGATCATCGAAGGACTGGCGACGCTTTTCGAGACATCCGAGGTAATCGACGGCCTGCCAGTTCCACTGCCGAACCGGCGAACCAACGTAATTAAACATTTCGTCCGGACGAACGGGCACATGAAATTCAAGGACCTTCTCAAGCTCAACCACTCCGGTTTCATGCGAAAAGCGACGATCACCTACGCCCAGGTGCGATACGTGATGATGTTCCTCTACGAAAAAGGCCTGCTTCGCAAGTGGTACGACGCGTACGTCGAGGGGTACGAGCAGGACCGCAGCGGCGCAAAGGCGATGGAGAAAGTCTTCGCCATGTCCCTGGACAAAATCGAAGCGGACTGGATTAAATGGATCAAGCGGCGCAAGGGTGTTCCGTATCGCCTGCTGCCGAGGAACGCCTATATCGGGATTCGCCCGATAGGCCGCGCCGAGGGATTGGAGATTGTCCGTGTCTTTCCGGGCAGCGGCGCGTTCAAGGCCGGCCTTAAACGCGGCGACCTGCTCGTAAAGATGGATGGGAAGCGATTCGTCGAAGGCGACTCGCTCCTTCGCGCCGTCAAGGCACACGAGGTAGGCGACAAGGTGAAGCTGCTGGTGAGGCGAAACGGCGAGTACCGGACGATCATCGTAACGCTGGGAGCGATGCCCCATCGCCTGCCGGACATGCCCCCTCAACCATCGCCGCCGTCCCGCCCAGCGAAGAAAAAGGCTGCGTAGCGCCCAGCGTTACGTCGTCAGCGAATACAATTTTTGAATCCGGTCCTTCAGCGGCGGGTGTGTGTCGAAGATGCTCTTGGATCGCTCCTCGAACTTTTTGATCGGATGCACGATATACAACGGCGCGGTCGCCCGGTTGGCGACTTCGAGCACTTCTTCGTCGCCGCCTAGTTTCGCCAGCGCCGTGGCAAGCCCTTCGGGGTTCCTCGTCAACTCGACGCTTCCGGCGTCGGCGAGATACTCCCGCTGTCGCGACAGCGACATCTGTATGATCCTCGCCAGGATCGGCGCCAGGATCGCCAGCACCAGCGCCACGATAACCAGGATAATCTGCGCGCCGCCTCCTCCTTCCCGATTGCGGCTGCGCGATCGGCTTCGCGAACCGGCGCCCCACCACATGCTCCGCAGAAAGACGTCGCAAAGCATCACGAGCGTTCCGACCATCACCGTCATCAACGTCGCGTAGAGAATATCGTAGTGCCGAATGTGGCTGAGTTCGTGCGCCATCACGCCCTGGAGCTGGTCGCGATTCAACCTGCTGCGCAGACCCTTGGTAATCGCCACGCACGCGTGCCTGGGATTTCGACCGGTGGCGAAGGCGTTCATCGCAGTATCGTCGATGAGGTATATTTTCGGCAGTGGTATCCCCCCGGCAAGGCACATTTCCTCCACGACGTTGAATAGCTGCGGATCGTCCGACCTGGTGATTTCCTTCGCCCTGGACATTCCGAGAATCGCCGACGACCCGCTGAAGTAGCTCACCATCGTAATCGAAAACGCGATAATCGCCGCAATCGCAGCTACGGTAATCGCAAACGCCGCCTCGCCGCCGCCCCAGACCATACCGATCAGAAGCCCCATGCCGATGAACACCAGCATGAACCCGCCGATCAGCAGGATGCTGTTCCGACGGTTCTTCGCAATCAGAGTATGGAATGTCTCAGTGGCCATGGGAGGCAGTGCAGATAGCAGATCTCAAATCTCAAATCTCAGATTTTGTTTTTGCTGATCGCTGATCGCTGAATGCTATTTAAAATGACACCTTCGGCGCCTCTCGCTCGGCGGGTTCCTCGATCTCGAAGAACTCGCGTTCCTTGAAGGCGAACATGCCCGCCACGATGTTGTTCGGGAACTGTTGCCGGGCTACGTTGTAGACCGCCGTCGAATCGTTGTAGTGCTGCCGGGCAAATCCGATCTTGTTCTCGGTGCTGACCAGTTCTTCCTGAAGCTGGGCGAAGTTCTGATTGGCCTTGAGGTCCGGATAGCTCTCCGAGAGGGCAAAAAGCTGTCTCAGCGCGCCGGAGAGCATGTTCTCGGCGCCGGCCTGCTCCTTGACGCCCCCCGCCGCGATTGCGGCGTTCCTCGCCTGGATTACGCGTTCGAGCGTTTCCTGCTCGTGCGACGCGTATCCCTTGACCGTCTCGACGAGGTTCGGTATCAGGTCGTAGCGGCGTTTGAGCTGCACGTCGATCTGGCTCCACGCCTCCTGGCAGCGAATCCTCTTCTGTACCAACGAGTTATAAATCCCTACCATCGCGAGCATCGCCAGCACGACGATTCCCACGATCACCCACACCACGATCATGGTTGATGCCAGCATCATCATCTCGATTCCTTTCCGATTCTGTTTTCCCTCATCGTCGGTAAGTTAACTCGATTCAACCCGGGATAGCAAGAATGTGTTGAGCGTTTCACGTGGCGATGGCATCCCGCCGGCGCGATAGATCCTCTTTCCGCGGCAACCCGGTTTTTACATCTACTCGGCGGGAGACGGTGTATAATCGGACTTTCGCATTTTTTCGCATTTTTTTGCACCAGGTCAGAAACCGTGGACTCATTTACTCTCTCCAAGGCGGAGTTTCATGCGGTCCGTCGCATCCTCAGCGAGTATGCGTCGACCTCGCCCGGCCGTGCGCTTGCGATACATATCAGACCATCGCGCAACCCGGAGGTTATCGAGCATTGGCTGAGACAGACCTCCGAAATGGTCGCCGCCCTGCGGGACAGCTCCCTGCCTCCGTTCGGCGGGGTGACGGATATCCGCGACGCGCTGGAACGCGCCAAGCCGGGCGCCCACGCAAGCGGAGACGATTACGCCTCGATCGCGTGCGCACTCGAGGGCGCCGCCAACATCAAGGCGTACCTTTCGTCGCAGCCCCAGGAACGGGGCGAGCTTCACGCCATCGCAGGGGAGATCACCACATTCGAGAGCGAACTCAAGGCCATCCGTGCGATTGTCGGCGCGGATGGAAACGTGCTCGACGAGGCGTCCAAACGCCTCGCGGAGATACGTCGCGAGATCGCCACGCTCACCCAGCACATTCACGACGTCATATACGGGTATCTCCACAACCCGCAGGTCGCCAAGCTGCTTCAGAACCCCACCGTCACTCTGCACGGCGACCGATACGTGCTGCCGGTCCGCGCGGAAAATCGCGGTCGGCTCAAGGGCGTGGTGCACCGCGCGTCGAATTCGGGCGCTACGGTTTTCGTCGAGCCCAACGAGAGCGTCGAACTGAACAATCGCCTCGCCGATCTCCGCGAGGACGAGCGCCTGGAGGTGCAGAGACTCCTGAACCAGTTGTCGATTCGCATTTCCGCCCGGGCGGATGCGATTTCCGCGACGATGCGCACGCTGGGGCAGGTGGACCTGCTGTCGGCCAAGGCGCAATACGCCTATGAGTTCGACATGACCTGCCCGCTCGTCTCCGAGCGTGGCGACTTGCAGTTCCACCAGGCGAGGCATCCGCTGCTGATCGACCAGGCTCGCCGCCAGGAGTCGCGCGGCGTTGAACCCGATAAGCGACACCCGGTCGTGCCGGTAGACCTTCGCCTGGGAAGCGACTTCGACCTGCTCGTCATAACGGGTTCGAACACCGGTGGAAAAACGGTGACGTTGAAGACGCTCGCGCTGCTGGTGATGATGGCGCAATCGGGCATGCACGTTCCCGCCCAGCGCGGCAGCCGGATGCCGGTCTTCCGTAACGTCTTCATCGACATCGGCGACGAGCAGTCGCTGGAGCAGTCGCTGAGCACGTTCGGCGCCCACGTCAAGCGCATCGCTCACATACTTCGCAAGGCGGACTCCTCGTCGCTCGTGCTTCTGGACGAGTTGGGCGCAGGGACCGATCCCGACGAAGGCGGCGCGATCGGCCAGGCCGTGCTGGACGAGCTTCGACGCATCGGATGCCTGGGCATGGCGACCACGCACCTGAGCGTGTTGAAGGCCTACGCCTATATCAACGATCGCGTGGA
>JAJRYB010000034.1 GCA_024275995.1 Planctomycetota bacterium
CCTTACCCCGATCCGGACCCGAAGGTCCTCCAGGCGCTGGGGTTCAAGCCGGACGAGCTGTCGGAGTTAACTCTCTGGAGGGGCAAAGGTTGCTCAGCGTGCGGGGGTAGCGGATATCGAGGCAGGCAGGGTATTTTCGAGATGCTGGAGATGGACAATACCATTCGGGAGCTTGCCTTCAATCGTGCGCCGCTGAGCGAAATACGTGCAGCCGCTCGCGCATCGGGCATGCACTCGCTTTTGCAGGATGGACGGACCAAGATTCGAAACGGCATTACCACCCCGGACGAGCTGGTAAGAATTACCCAGGCGGAGGATTTGATTATCGGGTAGATTACGGAATCCATACAGCCGTAACTCCCGCAATACCAGTATATTGAGTGGGTAAAGCGAGAAGGGCCGATTCCGGCGTATTTGTCAGTTGACCGCCACAACGCCAATAATAACATTAGACAGCACGAGGAAACGAAGATGGCGACGTTGCACATCGACAGACTGTTGGAGACATGTATCAAGCGTGGTGCCAGTGACTTACACATCCACGTGGGATGCGCCCCCACCCTTCGCCTTCACGGGAGGTTGCGTGCGCTCGAAACGAAGGTGCTCGAGCCGGAGGACACCGTCGCCCTGATGAAGGCGGTCACTCCCGAGCGTGCACAGCAGGAATTGCAGGAGCAGGGAGGCACGGACTTCGGATTCGAGTTCGGAAAGGCCGGGCGCTTCCGAACCAGTGTATTCCAGCAGCGCGGGCATATTTCGATGGCGATGCGCCTGATCCCCTCCAAGCTGCTTTCGTTCGACGAGATCGGCCTTCCGGAGATCACCAAGGCGCTATGCCGCCGTCCCCGCGGAATGTTCCTGGTGACCGGTCCGACCGGTTCAGGAAAGACCACGACCCTTGCGACGATGATCAACTACGTCAACGAGAACTTCGACAAGCACATCATCACGATCGAAGATCCGGTGGAATATTACCACCCGCACAAGAAGTCGATGGTGACTCAGCGCGAGGTCGGCATCGACGTGCCGAGTTTTGCCGAAGCTCTCAAGCGCGTTCTGCGCATGGACCCCGACGTAATCCTGGTCGGCGAGCTGCGCGACCTGGAGACGATCGAATCGGCCCTTCGGGCCGCGGAGACCGGGCACCTCGTTTTCGGCACGCTGCACACGACCAACGCGCAGGGCACGGTCACCCGTATCGTGGACCAGTTCCCGGTAAACCAGCAGGAACAGATCCGCGTACAGTTGGCCTCCTCTCTTATCGCGGTTCTCTGCCAGAATCTTATCCCCCGCAAGGACGTTCGCGGGATGGTTGCCTCCTTCGAGTTCATGGTGGTCACGAACGCCATTTCGAATCTCATCCGCGAGAACAAGGTGTTCCGGATCCCATCGTCCATCCAGACGGGTAAGAAATACGGCATGCAGTTGATGGATGACCACATGTTCAAGCTGTTCACGGAAGATAAGATCTCGCGGGAGGACGCCATCGATCGCAGCCAGAATCCGGGCGACATGATGGACAAAATTGAAGCCTACAAGGCCGGGCGCGTAGCGGCCCCGACAATGAGCGGACCAAGCGACAGTGACGACGAACTCGGGCCGCAGTTGAGGAAATAAAAAAACCGGCGCACAGCGGCGCCCGTAGCGAGCGGATCGAGCAGCGGCGACGATGACGAACTCGATCTCAGGATGAGGAAACAAAAAAAACCGGCGCACAGCGGCGCCCGTAGCGAGCGGATCGAGCGGCGGCGACGATGACGAACTCGATCTCAGGATGAGGAAACAAAAAATGCCTCCAACGGAGACACAAGACGTAACCACGCACAACGTCAACGAGCTTCGCGGCCGACCCCTCGGTCGCGTCCTGGTCAAGATGGGTCAGGTAACTCGTGAGAAGGTTCACGAGGCGTTGGACATTCAGAAGGAGCGCGGTGGTCCGATCGGGCAGATACTGGTCGATCTGGGATACATCGACGAAAAGACGCTCATGCTGTCGCTGGCGTACCAGGTGGGCATGGAGTTCGTCGACATAGAGAAGATCGACATTCCCGAAGACGTTCTCCACCTGATTCCCGTCCAGATGGCCAAGGCCTACAAGATAATTCCCATCTCTTACGACGAGCCTGCCAACCACCTGACGGTGGCGATGGGTTCGGCGGACAACTTCCGCGCGACCGACGACCTCCACACGCTGATGGGCTTTTCGGTGACGGGAAAGATCGCCGAAATGGCGTCGATCGACGCGGCGTTGATGAAGTACTACAACGTCGAGGACGAATCGATCGGCGAGTTGATTAACGAGATCGCCGGCGACGAGCAGCTTTCCATGCTCGAGAACCGCGGCGAGAGCATCGACCTCGAGACGATCAAGGAGATGGCCGAGTCCAGCCCGGTCAAGCGCCTGGTGAACATGGTGCTTCTGGAGGCCATTCGCAACCGCGCGTCGGACATTCACTTCGAACCGTTCGAAGACGAGTTCAAGATGCGCTACCGCATCGACGGGTTGCTCTACGAAATGCTTCCTCCCCCCATGTCGATATCTCTTGCGATCGCCTCCCGCATCAAGGTTATGGCCAACCTCGACATCGCCGAGCGTCGCAAGCCGCAGGACGGGCGTATCGAGCTTCTGGTCAACGGTAACCCGGTGGACCTGCGCGTTTCGGTGCTTCCGACGATGTTCGGCGAGAGCGTCGTCATGCGTGTCCTGGACCGGTCGAACATTTCGCTGGACCTGGAGAAGCTGGGGTTCCGCGACGACGACCTGCGGATATTCCGCCAGCTCATCAAGCGTCCCAACGGAATCGTGATCGTTACCGGCCCGACCGGTTCGGGAAAGACCACGACGCTGTACTCAGCCCTGAACGAGCTGAACGACGTGGACACGAAGATACTGACCAGCGAGGACCCCGTCGAATACGACATCGACGGGCTGGTGCAGGTGCAGATCAACGAGGATATCGGCCTGACTTTCGCCCGGTGCCTGCGGAGTTTCCTGCGTCAGGATCCGGATATTATCCTGGTCGGCGAAATCCGCGACCTGGAAACCGCGCAGATCGCCGTCCAGTCGTCCCTGACCGGTCACCTTGTATTCACGACGCTTCACACGAACGACGCCCCGTCGTCGATCGCTCGTGTGCTGGACCTGGGCCTGGAACCGTTCCTCGTTACCGCGACGCTGGAAGCCATCTGCGCCCAGCGTCTGGTGCGATTGATCTGCCCGCGCTGCAAGGAGGAGTTCTCGCCTACCGAAGCGAACCTGCTGGAGTTGGACATGACGCCGGACGACATCGCCGGCAAGACGTTTTTCCGCGGCACCGGTTGCGATTACTGCCGGGGCACCGGCTACAGCGGGCGAATCGCGATTTACGAGATAATGATTCTGGACGACACGATTCGCGAATTGATCATGAATCGCGCTAGTACGAACAAGATACGCGAGGCCGCCCGAAAACGCGGAATGCGCACGCTGCGCGAGAGCGGCCTGCTCGCGATTTTCGACGGATTGACGACGATCGAAGAAATAGTCTCGCAGACAATCTACGAGCAGATGAGCTGACGAGACGGAACGAAAAGAAGCTAGCAGGAGTCACCCATGCCGACTTATACGTACGAAGCGATGAACAGTGTGGGACAGCCCGTAAAGGGCGACGTCGAGGCGACCTCGAGCGACGACGCCATCGCCAAGGTTCGTGCGATGGGCAATTTTCCCACCAAGGTCAAGGAGCGCACGGCCAGGCGCGGCGGCGCCCGCAAGGGCAGCCAGGTCCAACGGTCCGGCGGCACGGGAGGCGGCGCTTCCAGGGGCGGCAGGAGAGTCGCCGGGTCGGTGCCCAAAAAGCTGCTGACGCAATTCACGCGGCAGCTTGCTACGCTGGTGGACGCCGGGTTGCCTATTCTGCGAAGCCTGCGCATTCTCGAGCAGCAGCAGAAGCCCGGAATGCTCCGCGTGGCGATACGACTTGTCGCCGAAGACGTCGAGGGCGGTTCCACGCTGTCCGAAGCGTTGGCGCGGCATCCCAAGGCGTTCGACCGGCTGTATATCAACATGGTCCGCGCCGGCGAGCTGGGCGGCGTGCTGGACGTCATTCTCCAGAGGCTGGCGGACTTCATGGAGAAGTCACAGGCACTCAAGCGGAAGATCACCGGGGCAATGATCTACCCTGTCGTCGTCATTACATTCGCCATGCTGATCGTCACGGGCATCATGATCTTCGTGATTCCGAGTTTTCAGGGCATCTTCGCGGACATGGGTTCAAAGATGCCGGGAATCACTCGGATGCTGCTGAGCGTCAGCGACTGGATGACGAAACAGTATGGATTTTTGTACATAATAGGCTTTCCGGGCCTGATCTGGCTGACCCTGAAACTGATGAAGACCTCCCAGGGCGGCAGGATGATGATAGACAAAATGAAGCTGTCCATTCCCGTAATGGGACAGATCATGAACAAGACTGCCGTCGCGCGGTTCACCCGAACGCTCGGAACGCTGCTCTCTGCCGGCGTACCCATTCTCGAAGCGCTTCAGATTACGCGGGACACTGCCGGCAACGAAGTATTTTCACTGGCGATGGGAAAGGTGCACGACGCCATCCGCGAGGGCGAAAGCTTCGCCTCCCCCCTGAGGCAGGCGAGAATCGTCGAACCCATGGTGGTTAACATGATCGACGTCGGAGAGGAAACCGGCGACCTGGACAAGATGCTCACGCGCGTCGCGGACAACTACGACGAAGAAGTTTCCACGCTCGTCGCGTCGATGGTCTCGCTGCTCGAGCCGATCATGGTCATCACGCTGGGCGGTATCGTCGGGTTCATCGTTATCGCGTTGTTCATGCCGATGGTCGGACTGCTGAAAGCCGCCCAGGGACAGTAATAAAAACAGGAACAGACAAATGCCTCCGAAAACCATAACAAACGCGCCAGGCCGGTACGGAAGCAAAGCGTTCACGCTTATCGAACTGCTCACGGTGATTGCGATTATCGCAATCCTTGCCGGAATGCTCACTCCGACGGTTACGCGGATCATCAAGTCGGCAAGGTCCGCTACGACGCGGGCACGCATCGGCGCGCTGTCAAACGGCCTCCTCCAGTATTACCAGGACAACAACAACATTTACCCGGGGCAAACCGACCTCGGCACTCTTACCGGAAGCCAACGGCTCGCCTACGCAATGTTTACCGTAAAAGGCGGGGCATACACAAACGCCGACGACTTCCCAAAAAGTTCATACGTCAATTACGAGGATGGATTTCTGGATAACGGAAGTCCACTTCGCTACTCCGGCCAGCCAAACACAATCCTCGACGGATACAAGCCGCCAAGCGCGATCTGCTATTACCCGTCGAGAATTGGACAGACGGGTCTGGGTCAGTACGTTTACGGCGATAACAGCGTCTACACGGGCAGCGATCAAGGCACTTTCAACACCTTCATCACGCACGGCGCGTTGGGCGGCCCGGCGAAGGATCAATCTTTCCTCCTGATAGCGCCGGGGCCTGACGGTGATTACTTTACGCAGGACGACATCAAGAACTGGTGATCGGACGGAAAGAAACATGGTGAAAATCACGAACAACACGACCCGCCGGCAGGCATTCACGCTTATCGAGATGCTCACGATCGTCGTGATCATCGGCCTGCTGCTGGGAATCGCCATGCCCTCGCTGATAAAGGTCCGCCTGCAGTTCATGCGAAGCGCTTCCCTGGCGACGCTCCGCACGATCAGCGGCGCATGCGAAATGTACAAAATAGACTTCGACGAATTCCCGCCCAGCAATAATACCGGTTACCCCTACCTGCCCGCCTGGCAAGGGCGCGAACTGCTGCCCCTGCTGCTGATAGGGTACGGCAACGACACCGACACCAAGGGGCATCCGATGGAGGGCGGCGCCACAATGGACGCGGACGACGGAAAAGACGGGTTCGGCTATCGCATGTCGATCCGCGGGCAGGTGTTCGGGCCTTACAACGGCACGGAAGAGGCTGAACTGAAGGACAGCGACAACGGGCGCCCGGTATTCGTCGATTCGTTCGATAACGAAATCTATTACTACCGCTTCAACGGGACGCAGTACGTGACCGCAGATAATGCCAACCCCTCTGCCGACGATCCGCCAAACATCAACAACTACACAAAGGACGACGGTGGAAACTATTTCACCAGGGATTTTGTCCTCTGCACGAAAGGACCGGACAGAGAGTGGATGACCACCATCCAGGCAAACCCGGACACCGACGATATAACGAACTTCCTGCGGGAGTAGCGCATGATGCATAAAACGACGAAAACACGACGATCGTCTCCCAGCCCGCGGCGGGGCTTTACGCTGATCGAAATGCTCGCGGTCCTGTTCATCATGGGGATCCTGGTCGCCCTGGTCGTTGGCGTCTCGCGGTACGTTCTGGAATCCGCTTCCCGCAAAGAGACTGCCGCCTCTCAGGTAATCGTCCTGGAGGCGGTTCGCGCATACTACGACGACACGGGCGAGTACCCGCCGGACAGCGTAGACGACCCGGTCACGACCGACATCAATGAAGACGGCGTTGACCTGCTGAATTTGCTCAAGGCGAACTCCGCCGCGACGGAAAAGCTTCGCAACCTCCCAGCCGCCGCCCTATCCGGAGGCGATCCCGCCGTCAAGGACGCCTTCGGAAGGCAGATGCGATACCTCAAGGCGGGCGGGCGCGGTGGAAAGCCGGTGGTGATATCCGCCGGCGCAGACGGCGACTTCGACAAGACCGGCGACAACATCCGTTCGGACGAGCGATAACATGTTATCGAAACAATTGACAACTCGGCGAAGCGCTTTCACGCTGATAGAGATACTGATCGTCATCTCGCTGATCATCCTTCTTGCGGCGGTGTCCATACCGACGATCACGACGCTTTTCGGTTCCGGTTCGGCGGCCCAGGCGTACAACATGCTGGCTGCGCAGATCACCACCGCTCGCGCGATGGCGATTCGAAACTCGACCTACGCCGGCGTGCACGTGCAGATGGACGTCACCGACCCGAACGTCTGCTGGGCGTCCATCGTCACCTACGACAGCGCCTCCGGCACGTTCAGCATTCCGGAGGACATCTTCCCGCACCAGATGCCGGGCAATATGGCGTTCGGCGAAATCGCAAGCCCGTTCGTCGCCGGCAGCGCCTACCAGGCAACGGCGATGGACGATAACTCGCTGGACGATTTCACGAGCTTCACTATCGTGTTCGACCCGTCCGGAAAGCTCGTCAGGCGGGTGAACGACAATCCCGTCAATTTCGATCTCCTCCATCCCGCCTTCGCAACCGGCGATACGCAGATATGGGACCCAGTCAACGTCAACGGCGAGAATGGCGTCGCCGCGGTGACGATATTCGAATACTCCGCTCTGAAGGCGCGGACCGATACGCAGAAACGGGCGGATTTCCTCGATGAGTCCGGGCAGTTCCTCGCCGTCAACGTCTACTCCGGTCAACTGCTGAGCAGGAGATAAGCATGAACGCAGCCGGTACAATTCGTCGCCGCGCGGCCCGCAGGGCGTTCACGCTTATCGAACCATTCGACGCCGCTCAGGGTAAGCTGCCTGTAGTGAGGAAGCGGAAACGCACAGCGTTTACGCTTATCGAACTGATGATCGCGTTGGGTATTCTGGCGGTCGGGGTTTCCATGGCCGCTGCAATGTTCCCCCTGGCGACGAAAAATCGCGTCTCGACGATTCAAGGCGCGCTGGGTGAGATCATCTGCCGAAACGCGCTCGGTATCGCGATGATCGGCGTGCCTGCCGAGAAGGTAACTTCCGCAACGCTCTCGGTAATCGCCGACGAGGCGCACACGTCCGTCCTGTCCGCCCAATCGCAGCGATACGATTCCGGCGACTCGCGCGAATGCGGATTCGTACTGCTGGGCAGGTCCATGGGCGCAGGTAAAGGCCGGCAACTTATCGTCGCGGCGTACCGCAAGCTCTCCGGCGGGCAGGTAACGGCCGAGGCGACCGCCTGCAACGTGCCCGCCGGGTCCACGAGCATCACCGGCGCCGCAGGCCTGAGGACAGGCTCGCCGCTGATCGACGAAAAAGGCAGGTACGCGATGATCGTTTCCACCAACGAAACGGGAACGGAAGGCAAACTCGACCACCCGCTGAGCGACAGCGAAGACGTAACCTCCGCCTTCGTGATCGTCGAGTCCACCGAGGCGCGCTTCAGCCCGGCGATAGGAATACTGATGAACAGGACGGCATTGCGAAAATAAAATACCGTGCCATATCTGCCGGCATGAAAAGAACTTGCCGCAGATGAACACAGATGAACACAGATGAACACAGATGAACACAGATATCATAAAACAATTCATTTTGGTTTTATTCGGACTGCGTTTATCTGTGTTTATCCCTGCTATTCTTGAGACCTCAGCGCCAAGTGGCGTTGTAGTAGGAAACCGTGATGAGACACAGACATGAAAAATTCACGATCGCACGTCCGGGCGTAACGCTTATCGAACTGCTCGTTTCCATCGTGATCCTGGGGATAATGATCGGCTCGTTCAGCCTTATCCTCTCGCAGACACAGAAGCTCGTCTCCGGCTCCACGAAAGCCATGCGCGCCAACCAGTCCGCCTCCACTATTTCCCAGGTCGTCAACGAGGATATCTCCCAAGCCTCAGCCGGCGGGTTCCTGTCCATCACGCAGACCAGCGCCGGAGGATCGCCCAGGCTGCTTATGACCTCCGCGGGTATCAGCCATAGTATCACCAGCGGCGTCAGGGGAACCGGATCGTGCATACAGTACGGACTGGCCGGTAACGTACTGTTCCGGCAGGGATGGATATTGAACGCATCGGGCGGTGGAAGCGACGTTTGGCCGATCGATCTTACGGACCTGCAATCGCTTTCGCGGGCGGGAATCAACACGCATGTAAACAATATTTGTGCCGCCGCGCCAAGCCCTGCCGGCTCGGGCGCCGCCATTGTAATTCCACCCACCACGCTTGCGCAGGTGGACGCCCTCTGGCAGTGCCTTCCCGACGGCTGTCAAAGCATCAGCATCATGTGGACCGACGGGACGCTGACCGGCGGAAATCTGAACTGGTACGGGATCAACGCCGACGGAACGGTGACTCCCAAGGATGGAGGATGGGTCGGAAGGGATATCACTACCGTTCTGCCGGACCAGATCGAATTTTCCGAAGACGGCGGTTACCGCGCCCTCTGGACGCAGCACAACAAGAACAACTGGCCCAAGGCGATAAAGATCCGCCTCACTCTTTCGAGCGATCTGGACCTGCCGGCGGGCATGAGGGACTATGAGATTATCTGCGCGCTTGGAGGGTGAGAGAAGCAAATACGAAAACTGAAAGCTGAAAACTGAAAGCTGAAAGCTGAAAGCTGTTTGTTTCGAATTTCGAATTTGTTTCTGATTCCCGTCCCTAAGGGACGGTTAAGGAGTATGTATTATGCGTATCCGGCATAAAAGACGCG
This sequence comes from Planctomycetota bacterium, assembly GCA_024275995.1. Classification (GTDB taxonomy): domain Bacteria; phylum Planctomycetota; class Phycisphaerae; order SM23-33; family SM23-33; genus JAJRYB01. The sequence continues at coordinate 9,458 of JAJRYB010000034.1, forward strand.
GATCGGCGGTGCTGATGGCCGTCGGACTGGTCACTATCCTTGGGATGCTGGGCGGTATCTTTGTCCTTATCGCCCGGATGGACGCCCTCCAGCAGCGTGCCCTCGCCTCCAAGCGGCAGGTGGACCCCATCGCATCCGGCGTTCTGGCGAGGTTGCAGCAGGTTCTCAAGGAACGACTTTACATCGCCGACGGAAACGACACGGACGGGCCATTCAGCGGCGCTACGGGGGCTACGAGTTGGCGGAAGGTAGCCCAGTATCCACAGCGGCGACAGCACCCAATCTTTGGAAACATGGAAACCGACGACGACGCACTCTATCTCTACTACAACGACGCGACCCGAATCCAGCCGCATTACTCGAACATCTTCGGAACGTCCGGCACATACTACGACACGGACGGCGAGGGAACCAACGACGCGTATCTCGTGGAGGCGGGCGTTACCGATTCCAAAGGCGAGATGTATTACGTAGCCGTGATGCTTCAGGACACCGGCGGGCTTATCTGCGTGAATACCGGCGGCGACCCGGACGCCGCGCAACTGCCGGCAACCGTCCGGCCCGTAAGCGTGGACCTGAATGGGCTGCTGGGAAGCGGCGTTTACACGAACCTCCACACCGCGCGATGCCGCGGCGTCGCCGGAATCGACCTGCTGACATTCAGCCAGGAGGCAGCCGAGCACGCGCTCGATCCCCAGCCCGTGGGAAAATACGAGCTTTTCGCACCCGGCGACGAGATGTTCCTCCGCCGGCTCGTTTCCGGCGCGCCCACCGACACGGGGCGACTGTACGACGTGATCGGCGCGATCCCCACTGCTGCGCGAAAAATGCTGACCACCACGAGTATTTCCCGCGCGCTGGTGAGGCATCCGGCAGCAGCGGCCCCGGACAACTTCACCTCGCAGGTCGAACTGGACGTCTCGGACGCGCCGAAACGCACCATCGTCTACAACCAGATGAAGTACATGCTCACGGAGATGGGCATCACCAGCCCGGACCCCAAGAAACTCGCAGCCCACTTCGTAGCCAACCTCTGGGCGTATGGTTCCAGCGGCGCGACCGGAGCGCCGTGGGCATTTACCCCGCCCGACTTGCCGACCTTCACAGCATACGGCCTTGCTCAAGACCTCGTAATAACCGAAGCATACGCCAGCCATCGCGGCGAAGCGTCGCCGGGCGATAACACCTGGCGGTGGGGTTACGCTATCGAGATATTCAACCCGACAGGCAGTGCCGTGGCGATCAACGGAAGCTACGCCATAGGCTCCGGAAGCATCATCGGCGGAAGCGTTCCCGTAGCCGCCGGTGGGAAGGTTGTCCTGTACGATTACCAGAACGGTTCGGCGGAGAATCAGACGGTGTTCGGCTGGAACGAGGGAAGCGCGCCGGCCGGTTGGCACAAGATTACCGGCGTGGATTTTTCCGGTACGAACACGGTCCAATTGATGCATGTTTACAATCCAGGCCAGCCGACCGAAGTCCGCGTGCCGACCGACGGCGTCTCCAGCGGCGACCTGGGATACACACTCGCCAACAAAAACGCCATACCGCCGGGTGAAGTTAACGCGGATATCCGCCGAGACGACGACCTGTCGCGATGCCGGTACAACATAGCCGCGTACAAATCGTATACCGCCCACGCCCTGGGCGCCGCCAACGGGCTTGCGGCTACGGACCTTGCAGGCGACCAGTACCCTGTGTGGATCGTTCGTGCGGGGGCGCCCGCGGCGAGCCTGGGCGATATCGGGCGGATATACATGACCGGACCGCAGAAAGACGGCACTGATTTGCGGTCCTTCCCGGAGGGCATATCCAGCGGCGCATTCAAGGGAATGTTCCCGGACGCCCCCGGCAGGGGCAGGCTGGACCCCTGCCCACCCGCCGTTAATACCGGCGGATGGGGAACCGATCCCAAAACATATCCCGACGTGCCGCTGGCTGCGCTTATGAGCGAGTTCTTCACGCTCGTTCCTCCGGACGCCCCGCGAACGGACGACCAGCGGCGTGTGTACGGGCGGATCAACATAAACACCGCTACGCCGGAGGTGCTCAGGCAGCTCCCCTGGCCTGCTTTCATCGACCTGGACGGGAACGGCTCGCAGAACGGGCCCGATCCGACCGTCGACGTGAACACGCTGGTCGCGCAGATCATCGCGTATCGTGACATGACGGGCGTTTACGCCGATCGCGCAGCGGCGTCGGGAATCGCCAGCCTCCGCGCGGCCAGCACCTACGGCGGGTTCCTTACGCCGGGCGAAATCGCCATCCCGCTTGCGGATTACGTCGAGACGATTCTACCGGCGCAGGTTAACTTTCCGACGCCTACGGCGCAGGACCGCTATTACACCGAATGGCGCGACGTGCTATACCGCGCGGTGGCGAACCTCGTTTCGGTGCACAGCGACGTTTTCACAGCCAACATCCACGTGCAGCTGGGCCTCGGCGCCAACCCGCTCAAGTGGAATTACGTCGCGATGATCGACCGCAGCGCGTGCAACAAGCCTGCGGACTCTCCGGCGGTTCTACTGTTCAGGCAAGTCAAGTAGAACAAAAACCGGTTAATCGGTTGACTGGTTAATCAGTTAACCGGTCTAATCAGTAAAAGCTGAAGAAGCCCATCCGTCATCCAATTAACCAGTCAACCGATTAACCAATTAACCAGTCAACTTTAATGCTATGTCCGACCTGATCCGATTGAGCATTTCACTGGAGAGTTCGCTCGCAAGGCGGCTCGAGCGTCTGGTGAAGGCCAGCCGTTATACGAACCGCTCGGAATTCGTGCGCGACATGATCCGCGAGCGTCTCGTCGAGCAGCAATGGGCGGACGATAACCAGGAAGTGCTGGGCACGATCACGCTCCTGTACGACCATCACGCAGGCGGGATGGCGAACAAGTCCGTCGACATTCAGCACCGCCACTACGAGCAGATCCTCGCCACCACGCACCTGCACCTCTCGCACGACCTTTGCGCGGAGATGATAATGGTTCGCGCCCCGGCTGCGATCATCCGCGAGATCGCCGACGATCTTCGCAGCCGAAAGGGAGTGCTGCACGGATCGCTGTCGATAAGCTCGACCGGAAAGTCGCTGCATTAAACCGAACATTTCACCACAGAAACCACCGAGAGCACTGAGGCGCGAAACAAATTTTGTCTCTCTCCGTGTGCTCTGTGGTTATGAATCGGAGGTTAAACGACAGCGACCCGCAGGCCTGTTGCCCACGGGTCGCCGCGAAAACGAAAAACAAAAAACTGGGGATAAAGGATTCGAACCTTTACTAACTGATCCAGAGTCAGTCGTGCTACCGTTACACTAATCCCCAGTTTACACGTAGGGCGTGCAACTCGTTGCACGCGGGTAAATTTCGCACCCAATTTCGCGTCCGTACGGACGCCCTACATCCGGATCAGGGGGAATTTCAGTCGCACGATATCGGGTCAGTTTACCCGCCGAAGCGAGCAAGTCAAGATTGAAAAACAGGGACCAGGGGCCAGGCGAAATACGGAAAGCCCCTCGCACTGCGAGGGGACATGTCCCAAGCATCGTCGATTCGTTTTACGCCGCCGCTACCTGCGTTGCGTATCCGTAACCGCTCGACGCGCCCAGCGACGCCGTGTCGAACTCCAGTCCGACGCGATAGCCTTCCTCCGCCTGCCTGCAACGGACGATCGTGGCGTAGATGTTTCGCCGCCCGCTGTTATTGCTCAGCGGCAGGCAGAGCACGATGCGCTGTCCCGGGTAAAACGCGCGATCGGAGTAGGCCCCGAGGCCCGATCGGGAAATGTCAACCATGTGCAACGTATCGACCGGATCGCCCCCGTCAGGGTCCAGACGGATGCCGCGCAAAGTCATCTGGAGGTTGGTACGTTGATGACGCCTTTTTTCAACGGTCTTCGCGTTCTCTGTCATATCAGAGGCTCCTGAGGCTTCTGGAATGCCCGACATCAAGCGCATCGGCGTAGAGAAGGCCGTTCTTGAATAGTGAAGCAATTTTTCCGGGACCCATCTGGCGGTAATGAAGCCGTTGAATTGCGGACCTCCAGCATTTACGATGCCGTATTGTTCGGCAGACACACAAGCGCGGAGTTGACCGATGGGTATGACGATAACGGAAAAGATTCTCGCAGCCCACGCCGGCGAGACGAAAGTCACGCCGGGCGAAAGCGTGTGGGTAAACGCCGACGTGCTCATGACGCACGACGTATGCGGGCCCGGTACGATAGGCATATTCGACCAGCAGTTCGGCTGTGACGCGAAAGTGTTCGACCCGGAAAAGATCGTCATCATTCCGGATCACTATATCTTCACCTCAGACGCCAAGGCGCATCGCAATATAGATATCCTGCGCGACTTCGCAAAGCGGCAGGGAATCGTCAACTACTACGATCCGGATTTTATGGATACGACTGATCCCGGCGTGCCTGCGCCATACGCCGATCCGGCCAAGACTTCCTACCGGGGCGTCTGCCACGTCGCGCTCCCACAGAACGGGTTCACCCGGCCGGGCGAAGTGCTCCTGGGAACCGACAGCCATACCTGCACGCACGGCGCGCTGGGGCTTTTCGCCACGGGTATCGGAAACACCGACGCGGCGTTCGTGATGGGAACGGGCAAGCTCTGGCTGAAGGTCCCGCCGTCCATGAAGTTTGTCTTCAACGGGCCGATGCCGCCCTGGCTGATGGGAAAGGACCTCATCCTGCACGTCATCGGCGAGATCACCACCGACGGGGCGACCTACCGGGCGATGGAGTTCGCCGGCGAGGCGATCGACGCCCTGGGCATCGAGGAGCGGATGACTATCTGCAACATGGCCATCGAGGCGGGCGGAAAGAACGGAGTGATCAACCCCGACGACGTGACGATGGATTACGTGCGCGCGAGGACGTCCAAGCCGTTCCGACCGGTCTGCTCCGACACCGATGCGAAGTACCTCTCCGTAACGGAGTTCGACGCGGCGAAAATCGAGCCGACGATCGCCCAGCCCCACTCGCCGGACAACCGCGCCACGGCGAGGGAACTTTCCGATGTAAAACTCGACCGGGCGTATATCGGATCGTGCACGGGAGGAAAGACGACGGATTTCATCGCAGCGGCGACGCTGCTCGACGGGAAGCGGGTCGCTATCGAGACGTTCATAGTGCCCGCGACGACGCAGGTGGACGCGGACCTCGACCGATGCAAGGTGAACGGAAAGACGCTGCGGGAAATATTCACCTCGGCTGGGTGCGAGATAGGCCCGGCCGGCTGCGCCGCATGCCTGGGAGGACCCGCCGACACATTCGGCCGGGCGAACGAACCAATGCGAATTATCTCGACCACGAACCGCAACTTCCCCGGACGAATGGGACACAAGGAGGCAGGGGTGTTCCTGGCTTCCCCGCTGACCGCAGCCGCCGGGGCACTTACCGGACACATAACCGATCCGCGCGACGTTATGGACTTCGATACGCCGATCGGGCGAACGACGAACTGATACGAGTACGAATCACGGAATTTTACGGGATAACAACATGGGCCTGCTCGATTTTCGATCCAAGCGCGACGTAAAACGGCTGCAGGACGATCTTCCAGCCCTCGGCGATTATGACGCACAGGCCTCGCGCGCGGAGAAAATACTGCGCGACAAGCACGCCCAGTACGTCGCGAGCGTATCGACGGACCTTGCCGCCGCCTCGCTGAACCTGTGCAAGTTCCTGTGGGTCCTGTGCGATGCGATCCAGCCGAGGCGAATCGTGGATCTCGGCAGCGGGTTCAGTTCGTACCTTCTCCGTTCGTGGGCGGCGCAATCGGAGCTGGACCCAGCCCCGGAAGTCTGGAGCGTTGACGACGCGCCGCAATGGCTCGATAAGACGCGCGAGTTCCTCGCCGCGGAGGGGCTTACCACGGAGAACGTCCTGTCGTGGGATGAGTTCGACGGCGCCGATCGCGGACAGTTCGACCTGGTGTTCCACGATATGGGCTCGATGCCGACCCGTGTCAGGACGTTTGATAAGGCGATTTCGCTCGCCCGTCCCGGCGGAGCAATAGTCCTGGACGACGTACATAAACGCAAGAAATACCGACTCTTCGTCGCAGAGACGCTGAAAAAAGCGAACCTGGACTACTACGACCTCAAGAACCTCCTGCTGGACGAGTTCGGGCGCTACGCCTGGCTTGTAATACGCCCAGCCGATGGCGACAAATAAGAGCTGCGCGTAGCGTGGGTACCTGGGCGAGCGAACATCGAACACCGCCGAACGGCAAGCCAGGATCGGACCGTGGGCGAGAGTTGCGATGCGGCTTACCGCCTGCCTCGCCGAAGCCACGACGTCGCCGAAGCGGCTATATCGCATCGGCGACCGGGAGAAGGCGGGTTCGGAGGTGTGCCGTTTCCTGATGCCTGTTATTTGTTCGCGGCGAATGTAATTTCTTGTGAGTGAAACGGATGCATGCCGGAAATGCCCCTTTTGTGCGCCCGGATGGACCAGCGACCATCCGATTCGTCCGAAAAAAATACAAAAAAATATTCCACGCCTGAATAAAGACTTGCGCACATCACTTTTCCAAAAGTTACCTGTTCGGGTGGTCAAAACAGGGGTATTGGCCCAAGTATGGAGGCGCGTGCTACGCGCGCTGAAGTTGCTTGACAATTAAAGAACGAAAAACCGACACAGAGGAACAGAGGAAAATGAGGTTTAAAAACAAAGCAAAGCGTTTTTAAATTTCTCTGCATCTCTGTATCTCTGTGTGTAATAAGACGTTACGTATTTTCGCCCCTCGAAAAACCCTTTCCAGCCTGTCCCCGGTTGTCCCAGGATTTGCGGGGCTGTGCGGAGTGGTACGAAACGGTACGCTTTGGTACGCAACGGTACGCGTCGTTTCGCTTTGTTTTGTTTTTACCGATTAACGAGTTAACGAATTAACCGTTTTTTCCCCTCCGCCGATTTGCCTGCCCCCGATTCGAATCCTATCTTGCTGTTGAGTCGCATCCCAGGCTGGAGAGGGATGCAAGGAGGAGGCCGCAGGACTATGCGAAAGCCGGTTCTGCGGGAGGAGTCTCGTCGAACGGCGGCGCGGTCCTCGCAACGTCCTTTGCCAAACTGAGGCGAATGGAGGAAAAAACATGAAACACATCACGCTCATCGCCCTGCTGTCGGTTGTATGTCTGCCCGCGGTCTCCGTAATGGCGGACACGTTCGTACTCGAGCCCACCCCGAAGGATCTCTACGATCTCGATCATTACAGGTATTACACGTGGGGTATCGACACGCCGTGGGATTCAAGTCAGATGGCCATTACCGCCACGCTGAAGCTCAAGAACATCCGCAACTGGAACAACAAGCCCAACGACCTGTACATCCACCTGCTGGACAACGCCCCGCTCGGCGTTACGGTTGGATATGACGGTCAGGGCGGTGGCGACCAGTTCGCCGGCCAGGGTCCCCTGCTGGTCCACTACGAAGACCTGACCACGACGCCCCAGACACTGATCTACGAATTCTCGTTCGCCGATCTTGCCGCACTGAACCTGTTCGCCGAGGACGGTCGGTTCGCACTGGGCTTCGACCCGGACTGCCACTACTACAACTGCGGCATCGAGTTGACGATTACCACCGGCGAGATTCCCGAACCGGCGACCATGAGCCTGTTGGCGCTGGGCGGACTTCCCCTGCTCAGCAGAATCCGTCGTCGAAGACGGTAGGCACGACGACAAAAAAAACGCCGAAGAGGCGAGATTGAATAGAAGATTGAAAAGCCTTTGATTTCGACATCCTTGTCCGTAACCGCCTCCGGAATCCGACCCCGGAGGCGGCTTTATTGCGTGCTACTGCGTCCTGTCCCGATCCGGTATAGTATTGCCCCATGAGCGAGCCTCTCTCACATCCGCCGGCGTTCAGCGTGATAATGCCGGTTTACAACCACGCCGATTACGTCGCCGAGGCGATCCGTTCCGTGATCGGCCAGACGCTGACCGACTGGGAACTGATCGTGGTGGACGACGGTTCCACGGACGGAAGCGCCGAGCTGGTCGACCGACTGGGGGCGAAGGATGATCGCATAACCGTTCTGCACCAATCCAACGCCGGACCCGCCGCAGCAAGAAACGCCGCGCTGAATGTGGCGCGATCCGACTGGCTTGCCTACATCGACAGCGACGACGTGTGGTATCCTTCCGCGCTGGCGGACTACCACGCCTATATCCAAGGGCATCCGGAGGCGAGGTTCATTTATGGTTATCGCCACCGCCTCGGCGAAGACGGAGCGATCACGAAGCTCGCCGGGCAATTCCAGGACGCTCCGACCTCGACGCGCCATCTGTGGGGGCGAATGTTTCTATCCCACCTGTGCGTCTGCTACCGTCGGGAATTGCTGGCCGAGGCCGGTCCTTACGACGCCAACCTCCGCAGCTGCGAAGACTACGAACTGTACCTGCGGATCAGCCTGTACACACGGTTCGAACCGCTGGGCAAGGCGACAGGTCTGCGCCGACGGCACGGGACGAACCTCTCGCGTCAGACGGGTTTCAGCCGAATGCTCGAAGCCGGTGTGCTTCGGCGTTTCGTCGAGCGATACGGCGGCGAGAAGGTGCTGGACCGGCAGGCGGTGAACCATCGGCTAGGACGATTGTATTACTCAGCCGCCCGGCAATACTTCCGTGCGCGGTGTTACCGCCAGGCGATAGACGCAGCCGCTCTTGCCCATAAGTATCGACGAACGCTGAAGAGCACGATGGTCTCGCTGCTCGCCCGATGCCTGCTGCCGCTCGGCAGGGTGGATGGGCGAGAGCTTCCTGCTTTATGACCCGTCGTCCTGGGCTCTCTGGCGTCGCTGGATATCCTGAAGGGTCAGGAGCAGCGCCCACGGGCGGATCGACCTTCGCGAGAATCCCGCCGGTTGGAGTATGCGAATAGCCCGGCAGTCCAGCTCGCCCGACCAGAGGTTTTTCAGACGTATCACCAGCGTTCCGGGGCGAATCGGCGGCCTGGAAACGTTCTCGACGGGACCCGCCAGCAGCAGGTCAATCCGATCGCGATTGAACTGGGCGATGAACCATCCAGACCCGACCGCACTATGGAATGTCCTGGCGACGCGAATCGCCTCGAACAACCTTCTCCCCGACGCCTGCGTTCGCAGCAGCATTGCGCCTCCCGGATGAACGTGCCTGAAACACCGTCGCAGCGTGGTGAGGTTATACACTCGCCACGCCTGGAGATGGTCCGCCTCCATCGGGGCCAGGAGCACTCCGTCGAACCGCTCGGGAGCGATCTGTGCGGTCAGCAGAAAGCCGAACTTATCCGGGCGCGTCTGCCGAACGCCCCATGCGCTCGGCGACAAATGCAGCGCCGACGGGTCCGGACTGGACAGCGCGACGCGCACGGACCGGTGCAGTCCCTGCGGGACGTCCTGCGGCGAGGAAGCGACGACCCACCACAGCCCCGGATGCGAGGCGATGATCGCATCCTGCCGGCGTCGCACCCAATCGCTGCGCCAGGGGTCTCTGAGCGGCAGGTATCGCATCGGCGCGGAGGAATCGCTTCCGGTTCGCATCGCGCTCAACCAGACTCCCGGCGATATCGCGCGCCCCCCGTCCCGGATCGCCACCAGCGAGGCGAGAACCGTCACCGTCAACGAACAGAGCAGGACCGCTCCCCACAACGCCCAGAGCACCTGCCGTTTGGTGAGGCGGGTAATGGCGATCCCGTAAATGGGCGCCGCAGCAAGGACGGCGATGGCGCTTAGCAGCATCACCGCCCTTCCCTCCGGCAGCAGGCCCGCCGCGAGGCACGCAAGGAACCCCAGACCCAGCCCGAGGCAGATTTGCGAAACGTAGGTTCTCGCCCCGGCGCCCATTCTCGCAAAGTTGCGGCGCTGTCGCGACAGCAGCACAGCCGCCATCGCCATCAGCGGAATTTGCGCGAGCACCGCCAGCACCGCCGAAACTGCGGCGATGTTCGGCGACAGGAGGCATGATATTACCAGGGCGACCTGCAGCCCAAGACCCGCCGTTATGCCGATGATCGCGCCAAGCCCCTGTGCGCGTCCCGGCGCGGAGGACTTGTGATCGACGATTCCCAGAAAGCCCGCCAGCAGGCTTACCGACAGTCCCGCCCAGCACATGCGTCCTTCCAGGCCCACGCCGGCGACGTCGCTCAGCAGGCGCATCTGGATCACGAACGAAACCGCCATCGCCGCGAAAACGCCGCGTATCGACCAGGCGAGCGAACGTTGCGATCCCGCCTGCTCCGGACGCGCCGTCGGCGGCGGTGGACGAAGCGAAACCTTCTTCCGCTGGAGAAGCGCGACGCTCGATATGATCAGCAGCGCGCCCACCAGGACCGGCAGTCCCAGCAGGCTCAATCCCAGCCACCATGCAACTCCCAGTGCGGTCAAACCCAGCGCTATTGCCCACGTCCAGTCGCGGCAGATAGTGGCGTAGATATCCCTTCCACTGCCCCTCCGGACAAGCGCCCCCGCGAAAAAGACCACGCAGATGCCAAGAGACATCGGAAGCATCGCCAGCAGCTGCACGCAGAACCGCGCCACCAGCCAGCCCCACCTTCCGAGCACGAACCACCGTGCGAGCCAGTCGATCAGGCCGCCGATCCAGTACGCCACCGCCGTGCTCACAAGGGCTCCCGCCACGGCGAGTATCGTCATCGCTCCGAGCAGACGCAGCAGGGCGCGCGCCTCGCGGGTTCCGACGCGCGGCATGGAAGCCGCTGCCAGTTCCACCGCGAGCGTTTCATGCACCTTCAACCACGATAGCAGGCGCTGCATGAATCTTGCCGCCTTGCCCGGAAGGCGCACGGCGAACCACAGCGATAACATCGTAGCCGAGAGCGTCAGCAGGATCGCTCCACCGGAGGCGTCCATCGCTCGGGCCCATACCAGCGTTATGCATCCCATCCACGCCACCAGGGCGGCGGCGGAACCTATCACGAACGCCCTGTCGAGATGCTTGGGCTTCAGGGGCAACTCAGAGAACCACCGTTGAGCTTTCCGCAGGCAGGTGAACGTGCCTGCCGTCATCGCAGGAAAGGACAAGCCCCTCCAGCGGGCTGACGTCCAGCACGGTTCCGACGTACGTTAGCCCTTTGCATTGCACCCGGAGGCGCTGGTGGACCATCCCGCAGCGCGACATCCAGGCGTCGTGTATCTCATCGAGCCGGCAGGAAGCGATACGCTCGATCGCGTCGTCCAGCCGACGGAGAATCGCCCTCGCCAGTTCGACGCGCTCGATCGGATCGTCGGTATGGAGCGCGAGATTCGTCGCCGGAGCGTCAACGGCGTCTCTCGGCGGCGATGCGCCGAGGTTGACCCCGATTCCTACCACCGTGGTGCTTGCCCCCCCCAACAGGCGCCGTTCCACGAGCACGCCGGCGAGCTTCTCGCCGTCCAGCGTCACGTCGTTCGGCCACTTGATCCGGCAGGCGACGCCGCAGGCAGCTTCCAGGCCCTGGGCGACACTCAGATCGGCCGCTATCGTCAGCGCTTCGTAAGGAAGGACGCGATCGGACTCCACCAGCAGCACGCTCATCAGCAGGTTTTTCCCCGGCGGGGAAAGCCAGCGACGACCCATTCGCCCGCGACCTTTCCGCTGATACTCCGCCAGCACGACCAACCCGTCGGCGTCCGCCTGGCGTGCGGAATCGAACGCGACGTCACTGGTCGATGCGACCTGCCCGAAGCATATCGCGTGCCTTCCGACGCGGCGCGTGCCCAGTTGCCGCTCGATAAGGTGGGCGTTGAGCGGCGCCGGGCGAACAAGACGCACGCCATGAGCGGGCGAAGCGTCGATGGAAAAACCTTCGCCGCAGAGAGAAGCGAGAATATCGTTCAACCGCTCGCGCGTAACGGAGACAGCCGCCGCCAACTCGTCGGGCCGCACGAACGCCCCTTCACGTTCGTATAGAATGTCCAGGACACTGTCGGCGCCGTTCATTGCGTCACGATCTCGATGTCCAGGCCGATATCGACCGCCGCGGCGGAATGCGTCAACGCGCCGATAGCGATTCTCTCGACTCCGGTGAGGGCCACCTCGCGAACGTTATCCAGCGTGATTGAGCCGGAAGCTTCCAGTTCAACCCTTCCGGCGGCGGACGATTCATCGCGCATTTTCACAGCCCGGCGCAGGTCGCGGGGCGACATGTTGTCCAGCAGAACAATATCCACCGGTAGCGACAGTGCCCGGCGGAGTTGATCGAGCGTGTCCACCTCCAGCTCGACAAACGCATTATCGCACAGGGTGGGAACTATCCTTTGCAGCTCGCGCCGAACCGCGTCGAGAGGCTCCTCGCCGTCTGCGGCGAGCACGGCAAGGTGGTTGTCCTTCACGAGAATGGCGTCGTACAGTCCCATTCGATGATTCCTTCCTCCACCCGCGCGCACGGCGTATTTCTCCAGTGATCGCCATCCGGGCGTCGTCTTCCGCGTGTCGTAAATCGCCGAGGAGGTGCCCTCGACGGCATCGACGTATTGTCGCGTCGCCGTCGCCACGCCGCAGAGCTTCTGGAGGAAGTTAAGCGCGACGCGCTCGGCGGAGAGAATCGCACGCGCCTCTCCGCTCCATTCAGCCAGCACTTCGCCGGTATCGACTTGCGCGCCTTCACCGACAAGAACCGCGGTGCGGATGTCCGGGTCGTACCGCCCGGCGATTATCTCCAGCATCTCTGCGCCGCAGACCACCACAGGCCCGCGCGCCGCGAACCGCCCCGTCACCCTCACGTCGGGGGGCAGCAGCGAACCGGTTACGTCGCCGCCGTCGCCGAGGTCTTCCTGCCGGGCTATTTCCAACAGCCGGGCAAGGTCCTCCCGCTCACGCTTTGAAGGGTGAATCGTCATGTCTATCCGGAAGGATACGCAAAGGTGGACGAAAAAAAAAGTCCTCGTACTTTCCGCAATCGTACGATTATCGATTACCTTCGCGCTTTACACGAGCTTGTCGCAGCCGATAGCATGAACGCAGCGACGACGGTGATCGCGCAAACGGGACGAAAGATGAAACTCATCGCACTTGTCATGCTCGCAGTTCTGCCCGCTGTCGGCGGCTGCGCCAAAACGGTCGGTCCGGTCGAGTTCCTGTCTCTCTATCGGCGAAGCAGCTCGATGATGAACACGAGCAGCGGCCACCGGGCGATCTACGAAGGGCGCGACGGGCAGTATCACTACCTCACAATCCGTCGATCGACGCTTCAGGAAGGCGGAATGGCGATGCTGGTATGGGGAGCGTACCGGGACGAAAAACTGCGATGCCTCCTGGAGTACCTGCCGCAGGAGTTTCCTGAAGGCTTCGACCTGTTGATAAGCGAACCGGGGGACGAGGCCCGAACCGAAACGCCACAGGAGACCGACCGATACGTCCGCCGGTATCTTTCCGAGCGCAATCGACCCGCCCCACCGTCGAAAGAGCGATAGCGACCGGTTTTTTCCCCCGCACTTGTGCTGCAAACGTCAATGTGGGTATTATCCGGAGCCAATGAGTAACCTGCGCAAAGCAATCCCGAAAGACAAGCTGCTCGTGCTGGTGATATTCGTCGTTATCATCGGTGCGGTAGTGGGCCTGCAACTCGTCCGGGGCGGGGCGGATCGCGTGATCGAAAAAAACATCTCCCCCCCACCGCTTGAACCGGGAGAGATGTTCCGCGGCATAGCGCTTCAGTTGCGCAGCGGATATTCGAAACACCCGTACGAACGATACCTCCGCGAAATCGCAAAGACGGGGGCAAACACCGTCTGCCTCGTCATAGCCGCCTACCAGGAAAACGGCGCGTCGACGAGCATTTTCATCGACCTCCGCAAGACCCCCAGCGACGACCGCCTTCGGCAGATAATCGCAGCCGCACGAAAGAACAACCTCAGCGTCGTGCTAATGCCGATCGTGCTCCTGGAGAACCCGCGCGAAGGCGAGTGGCGCGGGAAGATATCCCCGTCGAAATGGGACGACTGGTGGGAGGACTACACGAACTACATCCTGCATTACGCCCGGATCGCCGAGGAATCCAAGGTCGAACTCTTCATGGTCGGCTCGGAACTGGTCTCTACGGAATCTCACACGAAACGATGGCGTGAACTCATCCGGCGGACGAAAAAGACGTTCTCCAAGCTCCTGTCGTACTCAGCCAACTGGGATCACTACCGGCCTGTCAAGTTCTGGGACGACCTGGACATTATAGGCATGACGACCTACTACGACCTGACGGGCGGTAAAAAACCGACGCTGCGGCGTCTGCTGGATAGCTGGAAGCCGATCAAGAAGGACATTCTCTCCTGGCAAGCCAAAATGCATCCGAACCGTCCCATCATGTTCACGGAGGTCGGCTGGCCTAACCAGGACACCGGCGCGCAATACCCGTGGAACTACTACCAGTCGCAGAAAACGGCCCCCGTAGCACAGGCGAACTGTTTCCGGGCTTTCTTCGAGACGTGGATCGACGAGCCGTCCGTAGCGGGCTTTCTCGTCTGGGAGTGGCAGAACTATCCGCAGCAGGACACCGATCCCAAAACCGACAACTCCTACGTCCCCAAGAACAAGCCCGCGATGGACGTAATTCGCAGATATTTCCGCTATCGCACACCGTGGCAGAAACGCGCCACAAGCAGGCCGAGTGCGCCCGCTACCGCACCGGTACTGACGCGCAATACGCGATAGCGAATGCTTTAAACCTGCTGCAAGTAGTGATAAAATAATTTACTAAGGTTTTCCCTTGACTCGCCACACATCTGCCCGTATAATCCGCGTGAGAGCCTGAGGTATGAAGTTTGGTCTGGAGTTGTTCGGAGGCGGGTGCTTTCCCCCACTCCCATTTTCTCGCCGGTGGCTTGTTGTATGTAGCCGCCAGTGCAAGCGGTTGCTTGTAGAGCCTGCTGTGCAGTTAACGCTTCGGAGGATACATTATGACCAGTCGCATGATTAGGGCGCGCGAGGTTCGCGGGGCAGAGGGTTTTCGTCAAGGCTTGCAACTCGGAGGACTTACCATGCATAAATTCGTAATTTCCGCGCTGTGCGTGCTTCTCGCAGGCGCATCTTCGGCCGCTTTCGCCGCACCCCTGAGCGTTCGAATCGACGATCACGATTTCAGCTTCGACGTGCCGTACTACCAGCCAAGTAACTGGGGTGCGATGTATGATTTCGCCGGTACCGGCGCCGATACGCTGTCCATCGCATCCTCCAATCCGAACCATTACGTCGAGGGTTATTCCTACACAGGGAAGCTTCCGACCGTATCGGCGGTTCCTTACGGTGCTCCCCCGGCGCCGTATGCGTTCCCCTACCCGGTCGCGAATTCCACAACTTTCGGCGGCGACCTTCAGCTTAATATGCAGTTCGACGTTAACGACGGGCCCTACGTCGACGCCGGAACGGGCGACGTATTTGACATCAGCCTGGTCGGCAATGTCGGTTCGCTGAAGATAACGGGACAGATTTATGCCCCCGGTTTCACGCCGCTGTATCCAGCTGCGCCCTCGACGGACATCGTGCTGCTGGAAATCGACTTCAATGCAGTCACGCTCCTCTCACGTATCGGTGAAGACAGGATTTTCCTGATCGAGGGAAAAGGCGTGCTGAAGACCCTGCTGGGCCACGACGTCTCGCAGGAACCGGGACTGCCCGAAGTCGGCGTCACGTTCTTCAAGTTCTTCGCGGAGAACCCGCAGGTGCCGATCTTCACCGATCCGAACTACCAGCCGAGTGATGATGTTCAAGGACAGATCCTCGGCCGTATTTCCGGCGAGGCCGGCGCCATCCCCGAACCGGTCAGCCTGACGCTTCTGGGACTGGGTAGCTTGGCGCTGCTTCGCAGGCGCCGCCGCTAGGCACAGAGAAACCATCAACGTTAATTGCGGGCGGGCCTGATCGACGGCTCGCCCGTTTTGCTGCGCACCGGGAGTCGCCACGACAAATTCATGTTTGCGTGCTTGCCTCGGCGTCGGGGTGACGATACATTTCGCTTATGCGACAGGCGAGATCTCTCATCGTTTTCGGCGTTTTCTGCACGGTGCTGCTGGCGGCGCCTCCGGAAGGTCTCTGCCAAGAGAACTCGTCATCGCCCATCAACCTGCCTCGAATCGGCGATCGTGACTTCATCCTCGACAAGGCCAACCTGATTTCGCCCGAGGACGAGAAGAAGATCCGCGCCGCCTGCGATAAACTCCTCACCGAAAAAGCCACGCCGATCATCGTGGTCACGATCAACTCGATGGCGGAACACGGCGGCCGGTCGATGCCGATCGAAACGTTCGCGCGGATACTGTTCGATACATGGGGAATCGGGCATCGCGAACTGAACGGGAAAGCCTGGAACACCGGTATTCTTCTGCTGGTGTCGCGAAATGATCGCAAGGCGCGTATCGAATTGGGCGCAGGGTGGAACCGCGATAAAGATAAAATGTGCAAGCGGATCATGGATGACCTCATAATCCCCGAGTTCAAGCAGGACAAGTACTCAGCCGGCATCGTTGCGGGCGTCGAGGCGCTGGACAAAATGGCGAGAGGTCTGAAGCTGCCGACCAGGCCGCGACCGTGGTGGCACTACGGACTTATCGTCGGATTTATCGGGATGGCGATCTTCACGATGGTCTCGCTGGCGCGTCGCGGATCGAGTGGATGGGCGTGGCTGTTCTGGGCGGCGATTTTCGCCCTCGCCGGATACCTGCTCTATTCGATGCTGACCTCGTCGGGAGGTCGGGGCGGCGGGTTCGGCGGTGGATCGTTCGGCGGCGGGTTCAGCGGCGGCGGAGGAGCATCGGGTTCATGGTAGGAACAGTCGAGACATGAAACAGGCATCGCGACAGTTCACCGAGGACGATCTTAAAAGGATCAACGACGCCGTAGCCGACGCCGAGTCGCGCACGTCTGCGGAAATTGTTCCCGTCGTTGCGACGGCGTCCGGGAGATATGATCGCGCGGAGGATATCGTGGGCCTTTGGCTGGGACTGCTCGCCATGCTCGTCGCGTGGATATTGCTGCCGAAAGGGGGACATGAAACCGGAAACTTCTCCGACGCCGGGTCGATCCACCCACTGGTCAAACCGATTGTCCTTGTCGCAGCCATGCTGGCGGGTTTCGTTTCCGGCGCTATCGTCGCATCGCGCACCGGCTGGCTCAGAAGGCTTTTTACGCCCCGGCGCGAAATGTCCGACGAGACCCTTAAACGGGCACGCCAGATATTTTTCGACAGCAGGGTGCACCACACCTCCGGCGCGACCGGCCTGCTTGTATACGTTTCGCTCTACGAACGCATGGCCGCAGTGCTCGCAGACGGCGCCATCCTGGACAAACTCGGGCAACCCGCACTGGACGAATTGTGCGGACAACTCCTACGCGACCTGTCCGGCGGCGATATCACGTCCGCAATCTGTTCCACGATCACCGCGGCCGGCGAAAAACTCGCGCCCCTCCTGCCCCGTGCCGAGGACGACGTAAACGAGCTTCCCAACGGGCTTGTGACGCTGGAGGAGTAACGCGCCGTCACCTCAGGGAATCCGAGGTTGTCATACTTCCGGTGTTTCTGCGCGCCTATAATGAAACATCGGTATCGCCAGGTGCCGGCGCAGCCCGCGACCTGCGGTACAACCACATCTCTCTACTGCAAGGTCGGGCCAGGGATCTCTATGACATCGAGCGACTGGTGAACGTCCTGTCGGAATACCGACCCTGATTCTCATTAACGCAACAGCCCACGGAAAGCCTTCCGTGGGCTGTGATAATGCAGGTACTCACTTCGCCGGCCGTAACATCGCCGACTATCGACCTTTGAATCGTCAAAGTAACCCGCCATTGGCGGGTTACAGCGGAAAAACGAGGTGATACCGCCGCTGGCTGTTACATTCGCCATTCAATGTTCAATAAATCCTTACGTCATCTTAAATTTTCGGTGCCCTAGTCGGCGGACTTGAGGTTGGCGGGTTTCTCTGCATCCGAATCGATGCCCAGCTTCTCGAACATGCCTTTCTCGCCGGCCTTGGCTTTCTCGACCTCCGCCTTGTAATCGAACAGCGGTTTGAGATTCCCGATAACGCCGGCCTGGAGCGTTTTGCTGCCGAACATCATCTCGCTCATCTTATCGTTCCCGAATCCGCCCTTGTTGGGATTTTTCCCTGCCTTGACCACGAGGGCAAGGGCCTTATCGTCGGACATCAGCTTATCCATCACACCGAGCATCTTCTGCCCGGTAAAGGACATCTTAACCGCGCCGTCCCCGATCTTTTCGAAACCGCTGACCTTGTCGAGTTTGCCCGGCAGATGGTACGTCTGCTCGATTTTCATTTTGGCGAGCACTGCCTGCATCATCGGCTTCATCTGCTGATATTGCATCTTGGCCTGCTGGACCTTCTCGGCGACTTCCTCGTCGCTCAGCTTCGGTTTCTCCCCGGCCTGTTGAACCTTTCCCTCGTCTTTCATAATTATTTCGAGCGTCATGCCACCCTGGTCATTTTTCGCCCATTTGAGCTTGGTGTTCTGGGTCTTCACCTTGAATTTAGCCAGGTCACTGAAATACGCCGTACCCTTGACTTTTATACGTCCATCTTCCAGCACTTCGTAGGACACGTCGGACCATGCGTCTACGCCTTTGCTGTTCTTTATCAATTCGCGGACACTACTCTTTGCCTGTTCCGTCGTGTCCGGCGGCTTGGCGTCGGAGTTCGTTTTAGCTCCCATCATGCCGCTTAACGCTTCCATCGACGGGGCTATCGACTCAATGGCGACCTTGCCCGACCCGTCGGGGTTGAGAGTGGTCACCAGCTTCAATTCGAAACAACCCGCCGTCGCCGCTACCATTGCAAACATCGTTATCATCGCAATTTTCATCTTCATGATTTGTCTCCCTGTTAAAGAAAGATAGTATTCATATCGATTCCGCACAGTCCCCCAAGGACGAAGTTAAATGGGCCGTACTGGACTCGAACCAGTGACCTCGCGGGTGTGATCCGCGCGCTCTAGCCAACTGAGCTAACGGCCCGAACGCGAAGCATTATACAACGGCCCACCGACTTTGCAAGACACCTTGTGTGCGACGTTCAGGTCTGTCCGGCGTCATCTTGAGAAGCTCGAAGTGACCTTCGACGAAGCTCTTCCAGCGTCGTGGCGAAGTCTTCCGGCCAGGGGGCTTCGAGCTTCATTTCCTCTCCAGTGCGTGGATGATGGAACTCGATCGTGTGGGCGTGCAGCGCCTGCCGCGTGATAAGCGGGCCTTCTGCGCGATCTGCGCGTCCGTCGAGCTGGCTGCGGTAGATCGGGCCGCCGCCATACATGCGATCGCCCACGATCGGGTGTCCAAGGTAGCTCATGTGCACGCGGAGCTGGTGCGTGCGTCCGGTTTTCGGGTACAGTTCCACGAACGTGAACTTCGCCTTGCCTGCGCCCACCTTTCCAAAACGCTCCAGCACCTTGTATCGCGTGACGGCATTCTTCGTGGTGGCAGGGTAAGGCCGACCCGTATTGCGATGCACGGCGTGCTTCTCGCGGAACTTCGGGTGCCGCCCGATGGGCATGTCGATCACGTCCTCGTCCAGCGATACTTTACCGTGCACAATGGCGCTGTAGGTCTTGTGAATCTTGCGAAGCTCGAACTGACGCCCCAGACGCCACAGTGCAAGTTCCGTCTTGGCGACGAGTATCACGCCGGTTGTGTCCCGGTCCAGGCGATGAACGATACCCGGCCGGAATACTTCCCCGCTGGTGGGCAATTGTCGGATATCGCGCCAGTTCTTCCTGAAGTAATACGCCAGACCGTTCACGAGCGTGCCCGTCCAGTTACCCCGCGCGGGATGAATAATCAGGTCGGCCTGCTTGTTGATGGCGATGATGTCATCGTCCTCGTAAACCACGTCGAGTGGGATCGGTTCGGGCGGGATCTCCCTCGGTTTGACCAGTGGCAGCATCATGTCGATCACATCGCCCGCGCGTATCGAGTAACTGGGCTTGACGACGTCGTCGTTGACGGTCACCGAACCTTCGCGAATGTATCGCTGGAGCGCGGCGCGGGAAACGTCCCTTCCAAGCCGCCCGGAGAGGTACTTGTCCAGTCGCCTGGAGCGTCGGACGCGCCGGATCCGGATGCGCACGTGGCGCAGGCCGTCTTCCTCGGCCTCGATCGGCGTCTCGATAGCTTCGAGATCGTCCTGGCCGTCCGGCAGGTCGTCGAGATGGTCGTTATCGAAATCGGGCATTCGAGTGTAGACAAAAAAAACAGGCGGCGGCCTGGAAGGACCGCCACCCGATCGACTCGCAATATCCGGCAGGTCGGCGTCTCAGGCAATGCCGATCAGTTCCCTGGCGACATCCACGGCGCTGGCGGCGTCCGCGGCGTAACCGTCGGCGCCGATTTCATCGGCATATCCCTGCGTTACGGGGGCGCCGCCGATAACCGTTTTGACCTCGACGCCGGCGTTCCGGAGCGCCTCGACGACGTCCTTCATCTGTGGCATCGTCGTGGTCAGTAGGGCGCTCATCGCGCATACTTTCGCGCCGGTTTCCTTGCAGGCATCGACAAACTTCTCCGCCGCTGCATCCGTGCCGATGTCCACCACCTCCAGACCGCCACCGGTGAGCATCATTCCGACGAGGTTCTTTCCGATATCGTGCAGGTCGCCCTTGACCGTGCCGAGCACAACCGTTCCCGCCGGTTCTATGCCCGCTTCGACAAGTTTCGGCTGAAGGACGTCCATCCCGCCATGCATCGCACGTGCGGCAATCAGCACTTCCGGAACGTATACCTCGTTGGCCTTGAAACGCCTGCCGATGACGTTCATCCCGGCGATCAGCCCGTTCTCGAGAACTTCCTTGGGAGGGAGTCCCTCATTCAAAGCCTGCTCCGTAAGCTCCACGACCTTGTTGCGATCGCCCTTGATCAGGGCTTCCGCCAATGCTTCCAAATCCGCCATGCCGATATTCTCCTAACGCTCAGAAATTTCATAGCATCTTCAAGGAAATACACAGAGATCCGTCCCGGTAACGAACCGTCTCATCCCATCTGATACAACTGAACCGCGTCGAATTATCCCACAAATACTCCGTCTGTAAACGGTGTTTTGAAGAAAACCATTCTTTTTTCGCGAATGGTCCGGATCGATGTGCGGGAATTATTTTCCAGCCGGGAGGCTTGTGGATGCCGTCGCTGGTTGACTCGCCGGCTGGGTCTCCACCACCGGAGCGGTCGTCGCCATCGGTATCGGTTCGAGTATCTCCTCCAGACGGTCCAGAGACCCCTGCGCTTCTGCCATGACGGGCTGGGCCAGCAACTGCTGCGTCGCGACGATCTTCCGATAGTACGACCTGGCGGTCTCGATGTCCGGGGGCGTCTGGCTTTCGGCAAGCTTGGCCAGGCCGAACCTGCTCTTTGCGACGGCGAGCGTCTGGTCGGGAAACTGCGAAAGCACCCTCTCATAGTACGTCTTGGCCTGCGTGTGGAATGCAGCCCGCTCGGAATCGCTGCGCGGCCCGCCCGCGCGGAGTTTCGTGGCGTAAATATCGCCTATGCGAACGCTCGCCAGGGCGGCTATCCGCTCATCGTCCGTTTGCTCGGCGAGCGTCTGGAACCCTTCCAGCACCTTGTCCGTTCCACCCTGGTTGCGGTACTCGATTGTCCACCTGTCGTAATTGGCCTGCAGCGTCTCGGCGACGCGCACGCCGCGACCGCGAACGTAGATGATCAGGAATACGACCAGCGCCGCGACCAATATTCCCCACGCGATCAGGGAACCCCGCTTCTTGAAAAACTCTACGATTTTACCAAGTTCGGCGTCCAGGACGTTGTGCTGGAGTTCGTGACGGCGTTTCGCTTTCATCTGTGTCTGCTATTCTTTCCTCTGCGCGCTGGCGGTCTGGATCTGCCCGCTCGTCCACAACTGGACTTTCACGTCGGTGCGGTGGAATAGTCCGCCCTTGGTGATCACCACGCGGCAGCGCTCCGTTTCCTTCTCGAAGTCCAACATGACCTCGCCCTGCACGAACAGCGACGTAACGAGCGTCCAGCGTGCTATCGGCATCTGACGCTTGTAGAACCGTGCTACGGCGAACCTGTCGTCACCACCGCGGTACACGTGGTCAACGTATCGCGCGCCGGCCGCGGCGAAGTCCCGACTCTTGCTTTCCTTCAGGCTGAAACCGATCGGAACGGGCAGGTCCGGAATCGGAGGCCTGGACTGCGCCACCAACTCGGGGATCGTCTGCACTTCCCGCGGCGCCCCGCCGCTGGCATCGACAGTCCTGCTCTGACTGCATCCGGCGGCGAGAAGCAACAAGGCAACAGCCGACACTGCAATAATCCGTTCAACGTTCATAACGACCTCCCTGCCGTCTGGGGCGTACTTCCGACCCGCTCGCGATCAGCGACTTCGCGAGCCGGGTACGTTCGTGTATCCTGCGCAGATTGTCAAGGGCAATCCGCGTGTCGGTATTTCCGGCTTTACCTGATATCGGCCGGTGTACCCCCGAAACCACAGACAATATGAGCATTTCCCGCATGCTCTGCGGTAACGGGCGAAAGCTGTTGAGAAACGCCTGTCGGGAACGTATCCTGTCCGGACCACTTATTTGTCCCGATCGAACTCGGAGAGCCGAAGTGATTGTCGTCCTGAATCTATTCGATATTATCCCCGGAAGGGAAAAGGACTACGCCGAATACCTGCGACGGGTCCAGCCGATCCTCGACCGCTACGGCGCCGACGTGCTGGTCTACGGGCTTACCAGAATGGTCTACATGGGCCCATGCACGCAGCAGTATTGCGGCGTAATCGCATATCCGGGACTAAAGAACCTGCGCGACCTGTCGCACGATCCGGAGTTCGAACAAATCCGGCCTTTGCGTGACAATTCAACGAAAAACTACGTGCTGACGGCGATCGAAGGATTCGAAACAATGAACCATGCCGCGGAATACCTGGAAAACGGCGTCGGGATGCCTTGATCGAGCGGCAAGCACCAAGTGCCCAATCGGATAATTATCAGGAGTTAAAAATGCGCAGCGATAATGTAAAGAAGGGGCTTGAGCGCGGGCCGCATCGAAGCCTGATGAAGGCGACGGGCCTCACCGACGGCGAGATTCGCAGGCCTTTCATCGCCGTGGTCAACAGTTAGACCGACGTCGTGCCCGGACACGTTCATCTGGACGCCGTCGGCGAGTTCGTCAAGCGCCAGGTCGCCGCCGCCGGTGGCACGCCCTTCCTGTTCAACACCATCGCGATCTGCGACGGTATCGCGATGGGACACGACGGTATGAAGTATTCGCTGGTGTCGCGAGAACTTATCGCCGACTGCGTCGAGAGCATGTGCGAGGCGCACCAGTTCGACGCGATGATCTGCATTCCCAACTGCGACAAGATCGTTCCTGGCATGCTCATGGGTGCGCTGCGATTGAACATACCGACGATCTTCGTCTCGGGCGGTCCGATGGAGGCCGGTCGGGTCGGAGGGTGCGACGTGGACCTGATCGACCAGTTCTACGCCGTCGCGCAGCAGGAGATCGGAAAGATGTCTGCGCGGCAGGTCAAGCAGTTCGAAAACAACACCTGCCCGACCTGCGGATCGTGCAGCGGCATGTTCACCGCAAACAGCATGAACTGCCTTTGCGAAGCAATCGGAATCGCCCTTCCCGGCAACGGTACGTGCCTGGCGACAAGCCCTCAGAGGCTTGACCTGTGCAAACACGCCGCCGGGCGAATCGTGAAGATGGCCACCCTGTGGAACCGCACGGGATGCGATGAGGCCTACCCCCTGCTACCGCGCAACATCATGAATAAAAAAGCCTTCGAAAACGCCTTCACCGTCGATATGGCGATGGGCGGATCGAGCAACACGGTTCTCCACCTGCTGGCGATGGCGAGCGAAGCCGGCGTGAAGTTCAGCCTGAAGGACATCGACCGCGTCTCGAAGCGCACCCCGAACATCTGCCGCATCGCGCCGTCGGAAACTCCGGAAGGCAGGATTTACCACATGCAGGACTGCCACCGCGCCGGTGGAATCGCAACGATAATGGACCAGCTCCGCAGCGATCGCAAAAGCCTTATCCACGGCGGATGCGCGTCCGTCACCGGCGAATCGGTGGACCGCAACCTCGCGAAATGGTCGCTTCGCAGTGAAAAGCCATGCCCGGCTGCGAAAAAAATGTATCGCGAAGGGTGGAAGGCGACGGGCCGAAGTGTCGAAGAAGTCCGCGCAATGTACCGCGGGACCAGGCCGAAAAAACTACCGACGAAAAATACGGGCCGATTGAACGCCATGGATGTCATTCGTCCGCTGGATCGCGCCTTCACGAAACGCGGCGCGCTGGTGGTGCTGTACGGCAACATCGCCAGGTCCGGGGCAATCGTGAAGCAATCCGGCCTGGACCCGTCGATGCTCCGCTTCACGGGGCGGGCTGTCATCTGCGAACGTCAGGAAGACGCCTGTCGGATCATCCTTGACGGGAAGGTGCGCTCCGGCGACGTGGTGGTTATCCGCAACGAAGGGCCCAAGGGCGGGCCAGGAATGCAGGAAATGCTCGCGCCGACAAGCTACATCAAAAGCCTGGGCCTGTACGACAAGTGCTTCCTGATAACCGACGGACGATTCTCCGGCGGGACGAGCGGACCGAGCATCGGGCACGTCGCACCCGAAGCCGCCGCGGGCGGGGAGATCGGCCTGCTGAAAAACGGCGACGTTATCGAGATAGACATCCCCGCCGGGAAATTGAACGCGAAGGTCTCCCAGGCGGAGTTCGCACGTCGGCGAAAGCGGTATCGCCCGCGCGTGGCGCCTATCCGTCACGGCGCGCTGGGTCGCTACGCCGCCTGCGCAACCAGCGCCGACACCGGCGCCGTCCTGGACTGGCCTGGAAAAAATAAGGTAGCCGGGAGCCGGTAGCCCGTTTTTCGGGGACATGCGAGCGCGCGATGGCACTTTCTGTTCCCGGCGTGGAATCCCATCTTAAGAGGTAAGGAAATAATGGAACTTACGGGGAAACTTGACGAAGGTGATAATTGTGTTTTTAGAAAATTGGGCGTGATCTGCGGCAAAATCGAAAGTGAAATGAGAACTCTTCGAAAGGGATTTGTAAAGGACAGCTTGACCCAACTCTATAATGATCTGTCCGCTTTGGTCGGAACTGTGCTAAGCCTCTGCCAATTGGAAAAAACATCGTCGCAGGCGACATGCGTGCTCGCGAGAGCTGTGCTCGATAGCTGCATATCAATCTTCGCCTTTTGTAAAAATCCCAAGCAGCGAGCACTTCTCTATAAAAACTTCACAGCGATCCTCGATTGGAAATTCGTGTGTTTAGACGATATGTACGAACCAGTTCCCTCTGCTCCGAAAGACTACGAGCAACGCTTGCAAGCTCGCAAGAAATGCTCAAAGCGCAACGTAGAGAAACATGGTGAGCCGTATCTCAATTCTGAGGGAAAAGGGAAAACACCTTCAAATATCTTGACAGAAGCTATTCGCAAGGAGAAAGAAGGACTGACACAGTTCCGGAACCAATGGTATCCTGAAAGACGCAGGAAAATCCTCCAAGATGAGGGAATGGGTTGGGTATATGACACTTGGTACATACGGTTTTGCTCAGCGATTCATTCTGATTCCGCAGCTTCCAGGCTCTTTGCAGGAACACCACGCAGGAACATGATAACCTTGGTCTTCGAATTCTGGAGTGCGGCGATATGTAAGATCGTTGATACTTTCAAAATAAGATTGTCGTCGAAAGATAAATATTTTCTTCGAATCTATTCTTCTGCCTGTACAGGTAAAAGCCTCAAAAAGGATATCCGCGAAAGTTAAAGAACCACTAACTGGATCGAATTATAGCCCCCTGCGTTTGCGTTTTCCGCCCAAGTTGTTGTCGAATAGGCCTAAGCGTGGGATAATACGCCTATGACCGTTTCGGAACTACTGGACGACAAAAGGGAACAGATACTCCGCCTCGCTGAACAGCGCGGCGCGCGGAATGTACGAGTCTTCGGCTCTTTCGCACGCGGCGATGCCGACGAGAACAGCGACGTGGATTTCCTCGTGGACCTGGAAGAGGGACGAAGCCTGTTCGACCTGGGCGGCCTGCTCATGGATATTCAGGAACTCCTCCAGCGAGAGGTGGACGTGGTCACGGAAAACTCGCTTCACTGGTACATCCGCGATCGCGTGCTCGAAGAAGCGGTGGCATTATGAAAGACGATAAGCTGTATCTGATTCACATTACCGAATGCATCGCTCGCATCGAAAAATATGTCACGGGAGGCCGCGAAGAGTTCATCAACTCGTCTCTTATCCAAGACGCTGTCGTGCGGAATCTTCAAGTGCTCGCAGAATCGACACAGAGACTTTCCGATAATCTGAAAAACAAAATTCCTGAAGTGGATTGGAAAAGCATCTCCGGGTTCAGGAACATTCTGGTCCACGACTATCTCGGAGTGGACGTAGACCGTATCTGGCAAATCATTCAGACCGATCTGCCCACCCTCAAGGCAGCAATCAACAAGTTCCAGTAATCCTCCGCCTCAGCGCCCATGGTACGGCGCGTGGCGCGTCGGGCCGATAATCCCGCGCGGCGTGATCTGCACGTACATCCTGCCGGGCGTGTGCTTGTTGACGGTAAAATCAGTCTCGTGCTTGCCCGCCTCCAGCTCGAAATCCGCCGGAAGGTCCTTTTCCTCGATCACCATCGTGTAATCGAACCTTCCACCCGCGGCGACGTATCCTATGTCCTCCTCGCCGGTGTGCGGACCTTCAAGTTCAAGCTCAGCCGAGCGATCGGTGTGATTGATGAACGTCAGGCGGATCGTCTTGTCGCAGCCGGCCGTCGCCGACGCAACGATCAGCAGAAACGCCCCGGCCAACTTCGGAAATGTCCCGATCATGTCCGCTCCTTTTCCCGTGGGGCCGAAGTCCTGATAGGGTTCTGAATCCGTAACTCTTACCCGTAATAATACATCCGACGAACCTCGCGAGGCAAGCTAATCGGGTCTCGCCATTCCATGCTGCGTCGTGATAATATCGCAGCGAAAGTGAGCCTGTCATTGCACACGGAAGACCTGCAACTTGTCGAGCCGTCGCGGAAGTTCGAAGATAACTTCCTGGCGATGGCTGCGGAGTATCTCCGCGAGGGCGACAAGTATGAGAAGGAACGATACCGCGCCGCGATCCGGGACTTTTCCGCCTACCTCCGCGGGCTGCACGATGCCGCCAAAGGCGTCGCCCTTCCGGAAGGACACGTCCCCGCGACGACGTACTGGCTTGTCCGCGACGGCGAAACCATCGTCGCCACCAGCAGCATTCGTCACTGGTTGA
Source organism: Planctomycetota bacterium (assembly GCA_024275995.1). GTDB lineage: Bacteria > Planctomycetota > Phycisphaerae > SM23-33 > SM23-33 > JAJRYB01. Next base: position 36,696 of record JAJRYB010000034.1, read on the forward strand.
CGCCTTCGCTGCTGCACGAGGGGGGACACGTCGGATATGGTACGCGACCTTCCGAGCGGCGTAAGGGTTACGGAAAGATCGTCTGTGCAAAAACGCTGGAAAAGGCCGGGGAGATGGGTCTCGATCGCGTGCTCATAACGTGCGACACAGATAACACAGCCTCGGCGAAGATCATCCAAGCCAACGGTGGCGCTCTGGAGAACCGGGTGATCGCGCACACGACGGGCAAGCAGAAGAACCGCTACTGGATAGACGTGCAGACCGCCCGGCCAGGTGTGTTATAACGGTGTGGAAGATACGTGCTGCGATATGTCCATCAAGGGCATGAAGGGGTATTTCGTCGCTTTCGACATGGCCCCGGTTGAAAATTGATTCCCATGGAGATGACATGAAGACCGTCAAACTGCTTTACGGAAAAGATGGAATGACCCTTGGCGTTCCGGACGGCGTTTTGGTGCTGGAAGGCGAACATGTGCCGGCGATCGAAAATATCGACCTCGCCGTCGCCGGCGCGCTGGAAAGCCCGATAGCTTCGCCGCCGCTGGCGGAGCTGGTCGCACGCAAGAAACCCAGGACCGTCGCGATTACCGTAAGCGATATCACCCGGCCGGTTCCGAACAGCGATTTTCTGCCCGCGATGCTGGAAGTGCTGAATGCCGCCGGCGTGGATGACTGCGATATCGTAATCGTAATCGGCACCGGCATGCATCGGCCCAGCACGCCGGAGGAACGGAGGATCATTCTCGGCGAGGACGTCCTTGCCCGTATCGAGGTGATCGACCACCGCGCGGACGATTCCGAAACGCTCGTGAAGGTCTGCGACTACCCGCCGGTAAGCATCTGCCGGCGCTTCGCCGAGGCGGACTTCCGCATCGTCACCGGGTACATCGAGCCGCACTTCATGGCCGGCTTCTCCGGCGGTCGCAAAGGCGTCTGCCCGGCGCTGGTGGACCTGGCGACCGTCCAGCGTTTCCACGGCTTCGACACGCTTGCCAGCGACCAGGCGGACAGTGGAATTCTCGAAGGCAACCCCTGCCACGAGATAGCCTCGAAGGTCGCAACCGTCGTCGGGGTAGACTTCCTGTTCAACGTCGCGATAACGCGAGAGCACCGCACCGCAGGCATCTACTGCGGCGACCTGTTCGCCGCACACAAGGCCGGCTGCGAGCAGGTCGCACGCTGGACCACCGTCGAAATCGACGGTCCGTTCGATTTCGTTATAACCAACGGCGGCGGATTCCCGCTCGACCAGACGTTCTACCAGACGGTCAAGGGCATGTGCACCGCGCTTCCGGCGATGGGCGGGAAAACCACGATGCTCCAGGTGTCCCGCTGCAACGAGCGGCTCGGCAGCAAGGTATACACGGACCTGCTGCTGAAATGGGGACACGACTGGCGCGGATTCCTTGCGGATATCGAAGCGAACAGGAAGGAAACGAAGCTCGACCAGTGGGAGTTCCAGATGCAGTGCCGGGTGCTGGAATGCATCGGACGGGATAACCTGTGGTTCGTCTCGGACGGCATAGACGCCGACGTGCAGAAGCGAATCGCCGTCAACGCGATACTCGGCGACGGTTCCGCTCAGACCCGTGCCCAACGCGCGATCGACCAATACGTCGCTGACAATCCAGACGCGCGAATAGCCGTGATTCCCGACGGACCCTACACGATGCTCAGCATCAAGTAGTCCGGGTTTTCAGGCGACGCTCACCATGGCGCCGTTGCTCCACGCGCGTGCCATGCGTTTGGGCTGCCTGTGGGACCGGCACCACTCGGCGAGGACGGCCTGGATCTGCTGAAAGTGGTCCCCCGTCTCGATTACGCCCCAGGTATTATCGCTGCGCGTGCGAAATGTATCCATGTCCACCAGCACGGCGCCCAGCATCACGTTGACGTGCATTGAGCCCGCGTCGATAAGCGTTCCCTCGCGGCCCAACAGTCGCTCGCACATGTCCTCGCTCACAAGGAGCACAGCGAACGTTCCCATCTTCCTGGGCCAGGGGAATCCGCCGGCGTATTCCTTCGCCAGCGACTTGCGCAATTTCCCGATAAATTCCCCGGCCCCGCGAACGTCCTGCACGCCGGTCGGAAGCTGCGCCACCGCACACGCGAGTTTCGGCGATCTCTTGCCGTCGGTCGTGAACGCAGCCGCGATTTCCACATCGCCGATGCGTCCGGCGGTGCGCCCGGTGTACCCGAGCAGGCCAAGTCGTTCGCTCAATCCTTCGATAATTTCTTTCACGTGATCGGTCATGGCATTTTCTCGCACTTGTTCACTTAAAAACGGATCGCCGGTTTTTCGTTTTTCGCATCGGACTGTTAGACGCTTGCGACCTTCCGACGGTTCCAGAAAATCCGGAATCCACGATCTCAAATTTCAAATCTGAAATCTCCATTCTCAAAGCATAAAAACCGCTACGTCCGGAAAAACGTATTCTGAAAGTATTTATTGCCGAAATGCCTCCGATTCGCAAAAAAACGGTCCAGAAACAGCACGAATTGCAAAAAAGAAGATCGCCCGCGCTGAGGCTGTCGGGCCCGCGGCGCCGGCGATCGTTAAATCGGACGGGGCTGTTTCACGGCATCAGGCCGGGAAGCTCCATGGCGTGGACGCTTTCGATGTTTTCCATTGTGCGGATCGTGTCCAGAACGCTCTCGTTGGGCGCCTGGTCCAGGTTCACGCACAGGATGGTCTTTCCGGATTTCTTCCGCGAGAAGGTCATGTCCGCGATGTTAATCGAGTTATCGCCCAGGATCGTGCCGACCTTCCCGACCAGTCCCGGCATGTCGTGTTTGTGGAACATCACAACAACGTGCCCTTCCGGCCTCATCTCAACCCGGAACCCGTCCAGCGCGATTACCCGCGGGAACTTGCTGCCGAAGATCGTTCCCACCGCCGTTCTGCAGGCCTGGTCCGTGTGGACGGAAACCTGGATCAGGTTCGAGAACTCCTTCACCTTCGCGGAGGTGATCTGTTCGACCTCCACCCCGCGCTGCTCGGCGAGCAGGGGCGCGTTGATCACGTTGACCAGCTGGTCCAGGTGGGGCTGCAACAGTCCCACGAGCAGATACGTTGTTATCGGCGAAACGTTCTGCTCGGAGATTCCACCGCGATAAACGATTTCGATCTTGCTCAGCGCGCCCGGCGTTATATGCGTCAGGATAGTTCCCATCCGCCGCGCAAGTTCCGTATACGACCTCATGGTTTCCGGTAGCGACTGCCCGAAACCAGGCGCGTTGACGGCGTTTCGCACCTCGCCGCCGCGAAGCGCCTCGACGAGCTGCATCGCCGCCTCGATCGCCACCTGTTCCTGGGCTTCCTCGGTAGAAGCGCCCAGGTGCGGAACCGCCAGCACGTTGGGATGCTGGATCAGCTTCTTCTCCACTTCGCTTTCCGGCGGTTCGGAAGTGTAGACGTCCAGCGCCGCCCCGGCGATCCTGCCCTCGATCAGCGCCTCCAGCAGCGCCGCCGGATCGATAATCCCGCCGCGCGCCGCATTGATCACGCGCGCGGTCGGCTTGGTGCAGGCGAACTGCTCCCGCCCGATCATGCCCTCGGTCTCCGGCGTTTTCGGCGTGTGCACGGTGATATAATCCGCACGTTTGCACAACTCGTTGAGGTCCTTGACCATCTCGATATCTTCGCTCACCTGCCCTGCGAAGAACGGGTCGAACCCCAGCACACGCATCTCCATCGCCCTGGCGCGCTTCGCAACCGCCCTTCCGACGCGACCCATCCCCACGATGCCCAGCGTCTTGGACGCCATCTGCGTTCCCTGGAACGCCTTGCGGTTCCACTCGCCACTTCGCAGCGACTCGCTGGCGGGGGAAATTTTCCGCGACAGCGCCATCATCAGCGTCATTGCCAGTTCCGCCGTGGAAAGCGTGTTTCCGCCCGGCGTGTTCATGACGACGATGCCCTTTTCCGTCGCAAGCGGTACGTCCACGTTGTCCACACCCACCCCGGCGCGAGCGATGCCTCGCAATTTACCTGGGTTTTCCAGCACGGTCGAGTTCACCTTGGCGCCGGAGCGGATGATCATTCCGTCGTAATCGCCAACGACTTTCGCCAGCTCGTCCGGCGCCAGGTCCGGCATGATCGCCACTTCAACGTCGTCCTGCGATTGCAGCCAGTCGATACCGACCTGGCTGAGTTTGTCGGCTATCAGTATCTTCACTTTTCGCCCTCCTTTCCTAACGCCAGTCCCTGAGAATTTTCGTCGCCGTCGCGGTCGCTTTTCCGATCTCGACGCTCGCGCCGCAATCGGACAGTGCGTATTCCATCGCCGCGATCAGCCCGATCGTGTCCAGCGGGTCCACGTATCCCAGGTGCGAGATGCGGCAGAGTTTGCCCTTGAGCTTTTCCTGCCCGCCCGCGACGGACGCGCCGTACTTGTCCTGCAGAACCTTGCGGAACCTGTCGTCCACGCCGGCAGGGTACAGCAGTCCCGTCACCGAATCGCTCGGTTGGCGGCTGAAGACCTTCATTCCCATTTCGACCGCCGCTTCGCGCATCGCCCCGGCGAGCAGGGAAACGCGCTCCCATAGCGTCTCGATACCGACGCCGTTAATCATGTCCACGGCAACCTTCAGCCCGCGGATAAGACTCACCGGACCGGTATAGGGCGTGTCGTCTTTCGCGATCGATTTGCGATACGCGCGCAGGTCCAGGTAGAAACCGCGCGGTTTCTGTGCGTCGATGACCTTCCACGCCCTCTCGCTGACCGATAGAAACGCCAGTCCCGGAGGAAGCATGAACGCCTTCTGGCTGCCGGAGGCGACGATGTCCACGCCCCATTCGTCCGTCTTGAGCGGCAGCGCTCCGCACGCGGTAATCGCATCCACGATAAGGATCGCGTCCGTTTCCCGAACGACGCGGGCGATCGCTTCCATATCGCACGCCGTCGCAGTGGATGTCTCGCTGTAAACCGTAACGACCGCGCCGTAATCGCCGGTGGCGAGTTTTTCCTTCACCGTCTCGGCCGACAGGGCCGTGCCCCATTCGAGCTTCACTTCATCGGTGTCCAGGGCGTATCGCTTTGCGATTTTCACCCATCGCTCGCCGAACTTTCCACCGTCCGCCACCAGCACCTTCCTGTCGCGCGGAACCGCCTCGGCAATGGCTGCCTCCATTCCGGCAGTACCGCTGCCGGCTATCGTCAGCACGTCGTTGTCCGTCATGAAAATCTTCTTCATACCGGCGGATACCTCCGCGAACATCTCGCGGAATCGCGGCGTGCGGTGATGGAACATCGGCCTGGCCATTTCCACCAGCACTTCCGGTGGAACGTCAGTGGGACCGGGGGTGAATAATCGCTGCTTGATCATGAGATGTTTCTCCGATAGCGGCTGGGCAACAGGAACAAGCCGGCAGCGCCGCAGCCCCTTGCTACGGTTGCCGCCTGTCGCAGGATTCTTTTTGTATCGCCCGACGCGCCGCACCTGCATCCGCTGGTAAAAACCCCCAGGCGCCCGGGTTTCAACGGGAAGATTATCCGTCCCCGAAACCCCTGTCAAGCGACAAAGGTCATCCACTGGGGATCAAGCGTTCTACCTGTACGGAAAATCGGGTATACTGCGTGAACCGTGATACGGAAAAACGCCATACAAAACGCCCTGATTGTAATGGGAATGCTCCTGGCAGCCGTTTCGGCGTCCGCCGGCGACGACGCGACAAAACCGGCTGCGGACGAAAAAGTGCTCTTCACTTTCGCCATATTCGGGGACAACAAGGGCGGAGGAAAGGTGCTGGAAGGCGTCTTCGAAAACTTCAAACGAATCAGGGTGTCATTCATGCTCGGCATGGGCGACCACTTCCAATCCAAGGCGCAGATCGATTCGTGGAACGGATCGATTCGGAAGGTCTACGGCAATACGAAAAGCTTCTACCGGCGGTTGTACCTGACCGCCGGCGATAACGAAGCCCAGGCCTATTCCGGCAAGCAAACCAACGCCGGGGCAGAACGACCGTTTTTTTACATGGCCGGCCTTTTCGACGCGAAAACGGACAAGCCCCTGCGTGACACGATCGTCGATTACGATCGGAAGTTCCTGGACTACTACGCGCAGCTCAACATAAACGGACTGCGTGTGCACCTGCTGAACCTCTACGATCAGGACGCCGTTCCGATGGACCGCGTAACGTGGAACTTCGCCAGCCGAATTGCCGGGAAGGTCCGCAAGGAATACCGCGGCCAGCCGTGGATTGTGATGGCGCACGACGGGCCGTGGTGGCGATCGTATTTCAGGAAGGGGCACGATATATACTTCTGCGACCTGCTGCTGGGCGCGAGCTGGCACAGGTATCTCTGCTTCGGAGCCGAGGGCGGAGGGACCAACCTGGCGTTCAATACATCCGCCGTCGCGTACAACGACAGCAGTTGGTACGCCGTGATGGTTATGAAGGACAAGTTCGTACTGCTGAACATTTCGGACAAGAAGCTGGAGGTCAAGGGCAAACCCGGCTGCCACGTCAAACCGTTCGGAAAAAAAGGATACGCCGGCGACGCATCGGCGTGGTTCGATCTGCTCAAAAAATACGGGCGCAGCGGAAAGGGCGATTGGGGGCCGCTTCCGGAAGGTCCGAAAAAGAGCGTCAAAACGCCCCGCGAGGTCAAGGTGTACGCGGCCGTGATCGACTTCAAGACAATCGCGGACCGCAAGGCTGCATCGCCCTACGGCGAGCAGTTGGCCGACAGCGTGCGCCTGGGACTTCGCCGCACCAGACAAATGGAGGTTATCGATCGCCTGACGACGCGCGACCTGTCCGGTCCGCTCGGGCTTGAAACACCGGCGGAGAAAGTCCGCCGTCTCATGGCCGAGAAGATCGGCGCTAACCTTGCGCTGTACGGCTCGGTGCAGAAGGCAGGCGACGTAGTGCGGGCGGAGGTCCGCTGCATCGACCTGAGAGACCCGAAAAAGCCCGTCATGTGGACGAAAGTCTTTTCCGATGAAACACAGCGAGCGCGGTCCGTGATAGCCCGCGGGATTGTCGAAGCGGCAATCGGAAAGCAGCTTTGGCGACCGCCCGAGTACGGCGATGAGCCGGAGCCGAAGAATTTCGCCAGGCCCCTGAACGCCAACGGAAGTTTCGACGAAGGTTCCGGCGGGTGGGATCGTCCCGATAACGTCAGCACGTTTATCGAAGACGGTCCTGCCGGTCGCGGCAGGATTCTTCGCGTACGCACCGACCTCGAGCGCGATCCCTGGCTGGCGTATCGCAGGGCGCTTCGGATGGGCAAGGCCGACCCCGGCAAGCCCCCGAAGATCAGGCGCGACGTGAGTTACGGATCCGTCGCGGGGCTGGAGGGCGTGCATTATCGCAGCGAGTGGATCAAGGCGACGCCCGGGCAGCGATACTGGCTCGTCGTGGACATGAAGGGCAAGATGTCAGGCATGTTCTTTCCGAAGGTCTTCGTGAAAGGCTTTCGCAGGACCGTCGCCGGCGAAGACGGGCTTTCGGAAAGCTCCCTTGCGGCGCTTGGGCTTACGCCGAAGCAATTCGCCGCCCTTCCCGAGGACAAACGTCGGAAGCTCATCAAAACCGACGCCAAAAAACATCCGATGCGCCATCTGCGCGAATCTTACCGGTGGTACCTCGCCTGCCGAAACGATCAGAACGCCTGGATGCACTTCGCCGCGCCGTTTCCTCCGCGCGGCGGTCTGCCGAAAGACGTCGAGTTCCTCCAGATACAGATTTACTCGTACTGGCCGCCCGGCGAATACCTGTGGGA
>JAJRYB010000035.1 GCA_024275995.1 Planctomycetota bacterium
AGCCTCTGCGCCACGAGCTGCCGCGTGGACATTGCGGTGGGTTTCACGACGGCCTGAACTTCTTCCGCCAGGAGTTTCCGCACCATCTGCCAGGTGGCGGGGTCCTGCACCCACCCTCCGAGGCGCGGGTCGAGATAATTATCTCCCGCGGCGTCCAGCCCTCCGTACCGCACCATTGAGTTGATAATCGCCTCGGCGATTCCCTCCCGATTCCGCTGCCGGAGAATCCACAGGTACGCAAGGTCCTGCAACCCGCGACGAAGTCTTTTCAGGCGGATCGACGGGAGGACCTGCTGGATGCCTACGATCGTACCCGGGTAGAAAAGTCGCGTCTTGCCAATCGCATCGCCGCCAGTCGTATCGTCGCTCCAGTGGAGGACCTCCGGAAGGAACAGCCCGCTGCACTTGTACTTCATGGCGAACCACGCGAAGGCGCGCACGTCGGCGGGAGTGGCGATTATACCGAGCGAAGGCAGGTAGGGCGGCGTGCCAGGCGACAGCCAGACCCCCGCCAGCGGGTTTTCCGGACGTCTCAATTTTTCCGCGGTGGACGGGTCCAGCCATTCCGCACGCGGCGCGAAAATATTCGTAAGCGACGCAAACTCTGCGGGAACGCGCCATCCGGAAAGCGCCGGCGGGTTTGCGGGAAGGGTGCTGAGCAGCGGTGTTTCGCTGTCGGCCAACCGGGCAATGCGCGCCAATCGCAGGTATCTCTCGTACGCATCCGCGTCGGCGGGTCCGCGGTAAGGCCAGATGAACGCCTGCTCGAACGCGCCCAGCGATTCGAAATGCTTTCGACTTTCGGTAAGCAGACCGGCGATCGTCGCGGCGTAGGCGTCGCTGTTCACGCCACCGTAATATTTCGGGTTTGGCCAGTCCTCGCTGAACGGTATCGGCCAGGCGGCACATCCTATCCGGTCCTCGAACGCCGTTCCCGTCAGGTACGGCCTGACGATCGAGTCGAAGTCTCGCCAGTCGAGGCGGACCTTGCCGAACATGTCCCGCTTCATCAGGGGTCGGATTCGCTTGTCGAACAGGTCCAGGCGGTGCTCGTGCGCCAGTTGCATGAGCTGGCGGTACAGTATCAGCCCTCGACGGACCAGCGGCCTGGTGGGGTCCAGGCGCGAAGGCACGAATGGTTTTCCGTCGCGCTTGATGAACGCCCGGAAGATATCCGCGTGGTCGAACCCGCCTATCGACGCGAGAGGACGGGCGTCCGGAAGCACGAAGTTGTATACGTCCAGGCGCAGCGCGACGGACCATGTCTTGTGCGAATCGCTGCGGAGGTTAAGCCGTCCGGCGTATCGAGACGCCCTGGCGGTTCGGGGAACGCGCACGTCCACCCAGAACACGAAACGCTCGTGAGGTTTTACGCGGAAGGGCTGGCCGGCTTTCTCCGACGTTATGGGGACGAGCGGATCGTAGAAATTCGCCTCGCGCGGCACGGCGTCGACCAGTCGAAGATACCACGGGGGGTACTTGTTCACCCGTATCTTAAGGCAGCGGAATATCTTTACGTTCCCGGCGCCTATCCGGTTTTCTTCGTTGTCCGTGAAAGCATCCGCGGACAGGCGAAGGTTCTCGACGCCCTCGGCGCCCCCGTCCACGACGACCTGGAAGCTGACGGTTTCGTTGGCGGCTGCGAACAGCTTGAGAAGCCCGCGCTCGGCGTCCAGGAGCAGCCTGTCCGGCGACGGCGCCGTCCGGTCGGTAAGGTTCACCATTTCACTGGCGATCCAGGCGCTCATCGGCGGATAGTCGAACCGGCATCCGCCTGCCACCGTCGCAAGCAGCAGCGTCAGTATGATCCTGGTATGGCTTGGCATGAAGGAGAGATTCTATCGATTAGTCGTCCGGGAAGGAAGTCGGCTTCGCCCTTGGCGTCGCGGGCGTCGCGGACTTATCGTCGACGAAAACGTAGAGCGTCGCGGCTGGGAAGTTTCTCGGGAAGCGGAAAGGGTGCCAGCGTTTTTGGCGCTTGATCGGCCGGCTCGTCGCTTTGCGGACACCGAGATGCATTTCCACGCGCAGACCGTCGGCTTTCATTGCGTCGATTACGTCCAGCCCGCATTCCCGCCCGCTCTGCCAGCGATCGTACAATTCCCAGCTGAGCGACCTGGGATATCCGTACGTTCCTGCAAGTCGCCATATCTCCGCCCAGTTCACCAGGACGTGCGTAACGCCCTTTCGCCGCAACTCGGCGGCGATTTGTGCCGGTGAAAGCCCCTTCTTCAGCATCGCGTCCAGCGGCTGGGAGTCGAACGCGGTGGCGTAGATCGTGTCCGGCGGAAAGTAGAACGCGCGCGCCTCTCCGACGAGCAGGAACCGCACTCGATCGGGCATGGGGTATTTTAATTTTTCCTCCTCCTGGCGAAGGCCGGACTCGAACGTCAGCATCTTTCCCGGTACGCCGTTGTATCCGCTCGGGTCGGTCGTGGTCGTGAATATTCCGTACGTGGTGATGAAGTTCGTCGCTATCGCCGCCACGACGCACGCGCCGGCGACGGGAAGCCCCCACGGACCCCTGGCGCCGGGGAGGGAGCCTTTCTTCATCGGATTGACCCGCACCCGCGACAGACGCGCGAGCATTCCGCCCGTCAGCAGGCACATGGGGACCACCGCAGGCACGATGAACCGTGGCGGCATCCCGCGCGTTGCGAGCACCCACACCGCAAGCTGGACACCCAGCACGCCGACGAGTGAGAAGTTGAACGGGTCGGGCCTGCCCTTGGCAGCCGCCAGCGCGGCAATCGCCAGAAGTGCACCCAGGGGAAGCAGGGGGCCGAGCAACGAT
>JAJRYB010000004.1 GCA_024275995.1 Planctomycetota bacterium
AGGGAAATGAGGTTTAAAAACAAAGCAAAGCGTTTTTTAATTTCTCTGAATCTCTGTATCTCTGTGTATAATAAGATGTTACGTATTTTTGCCCCTCGAAAACCCCTTTCCAGCCTGTTCCTGGTTGTCCCGGGATTTGCGTACTTGTGCGGACTTGTCCGAAGTGGTACGAAACGGTACGCTTTGGTACGTTCTCGTCCGCTGCCGGCCCGACGGGTCAGGCTCCTTCCTCTACGGGTTGGCTGTCCAGGAAGCCTTCGAGCTTGCGTGCCCGGACCGGATGCTGGAGCTTGCGGATGGCTTTGGCCTCGACCTGGCGAACACGCTCGCGGGTGACCTTGAATATCCGACCCACTTCCTCCAGCGTGTAGGTGTACCCGTCGCCGATACCGTAGCGAAGCTTGATGATCTCCCGCTCGCGATAGGTGAGCGTCTTGAGTACCTCTTCGATGCGGTCCTTGAGCATCTCGGTACCGGCGGTTTCCACGGGGCTTTCGGCCGTCTCGTCTTCGATAAAGTCGCCGAAGTAGCTGTCCTCGCTCTCGCCGACGGGACGATCGAGACTTATCGGATGCCGGGATATCTTCAGCACGCGCCTGGACTCGGAGATGCTCATTCCCGCCTCGGTGGCGATCTCCTCGATAGTAGGCTCGCGGCCCAGCTGCTGCACGAGACGCTTGGAAATGTTGCGGAGCTTGCTCATCGTTTCGATCATGTGCACCGGAATGCGGATTGTCCGTGCGTGATCGGCGATGGCGCGCGTGATCGCCTGGCGAATCCACCAGGTGGCGTACGTGGAGAACTTGTATCCACGACGGTATTCGTACTTGTCCACCGCGCGCATGAGCCCGGTGTTGCCCTCCTGGATGATGTCCAGGAAGCTCAGGCCGCGATTGCGATATTTCTTGGCGATGGACACGACCAGTCGCAGGTTCCCACCGGAAAGTTCGCGCTTCGCCTGCTCGTAATCGTTAAAGACTTTCTGGATCGCCTTGACGCGCTTCGGCAGCATATCGAGCGGTTCCATGACAAGGTCGATCAGGCCCTGGCATTCCTCCTCCATGACTTCCAGGTCTTCGGGTGGAATGCGGTTTTCCTCGGCGTGATCGATCAGGCGGCGCAGTTCGAGCATCTTGTTGCAGACGTGCTCGAGCTTGTACATCAGCGGCTGAATCTTCGAAGTCCGCAGCGACAGTTCTTCCAGAAGCTTGGCGGCACGGCGTCCGCGGCGCCACAGGCGGCGCTTGGCGAGGCGCCGCTGCGTGTCCGATTTTCTGGAAGAACGCAGCACGCGCCAATCGGCGGCATTGGCCTCGATCATTACGTTGAGCGTGGCGAGGTTCGCGGGCATCCGCTCGGTGATCGTCTCTTTCGAGAGATTCTCAGCCGTCGATATCTTCATCGTCCTGTCGAACGGAAGATCGCCCGCTTGAACCTGCGTGAGAGTATCCACCGCCTGGATGAGGCAATATCCGCTCTCGAGAACGCGACGCCGAAAATGCATTCGCGTCATCTCGATCTTCTTTGCCAGCGCGATCTCCTCCGAGCGTTTCAACAGCGGGATCTCGCCCATCTGCGTGAGATACATCCGGACCGGATCGTCGATCCGCTTCCTCTCCACTTCGAGCTCGTCGCCCTTGCGCTTGGTGGAGGCGGCCTTTCCGGGCTTGCCCTCAACTGCCGCAAGGTCGCCATCGGTAAAGTCGTCCCGCTGGCGGGCTTCGATCTCGTCGATGAGTTCGATCCCCATCTCGTCGAGCGTCATGAGCAGGGAGTCCAGCTTGTCCGGAGAGACAGCCTCGTCGGGGAGATCTTCGTTCATCTCCTCGTACGTGAGGTATCCCCGCTTCTTGCCCTTGGCAATCAGCTTCATCAGGCTGGTATCAAGGGATTCTGGCATCCGTAACTCCTGCGTCCTAAGGGTAATCGTGTCGTGATGCGCACCGAGGGTATAGGAACTACGTATTTTATGCTGCCCCTTCGCGCAATGTCAAGTCCTGCATGAAGAGATTCTTACGTTCATCGTATCTTCGGGTGACGACGAACGTCACCTTCCGTTACGCCCTGGCGGAGACGATCGTTCAATTCCCGGAGCGTCTTCTCATCATACCCGGACTGCTTGAGATGCTCGATTTGCCCGCGCTGACGACGATAAATCATCAGTTCGATCGCCCCGGCGAGGGTCTCTTCAAAGTTTCCCCGGCTGGCGCCTTCCGTCACCATCTCGGCCAGGAGCGAACCGTGAACAGCAATTTCCTCCGACGCCAACATACTGTCCAGGCTGAAGTTACCGTCCATGCCCAGCGACCAGACCTTTCGAGCGATCTGCTGGAGAACCAGGTCGGAAAAATCGCTCGCGTCGATTCGCTCTGCGGCAGCATCGAACAAATCCGGGTTGTTCAGCAGCACCTCCAGCACCTGCCGCTCCGGGATAGAAACGCTTTCCTGCCGGTAGGTTCCCTCCGCCGGTTCGTCTCCTTTCGCGCTGGAGCGGGGCAAGCGTCTGGAAAGGCGACGCATCTGCCGTTGGAGGTCCGAGGGGGCGACGTTAAGCATATGCCCGATGTGTTGGACAAGTTGCCCTTCGCGTATGTGGTCTATCGCCCCGTAGGTGGACGAGGAAACCACCAGCCGAAGGAACTCCTCGATCAGCCGCCTCCTGTCGGCGAGGTTGCCGCCCGCCTGTCGGTACGCTTCGAGGCGACGCTGCCAGACATACTCCAGGGCATCGGGCGCCTCGTCGATGAGTTTCTTCAGGGCGTCGGGACCCTCGGCCAGGCAATAATCGCAGGGGTCCTTTCCCGAGGGAATCGTCGCCACACGAACGTGTATCTGCTGCGCGAGGAAGACCTCCAGCGCCCGTTCGGCGGCGGCGGCGCCGGCGACGTCGGCGTCGAAAACGAGCACCGCCTCCCGCGCGTACCTGGACAGCAGTCGCACATGCCTGTCGGTGAGCGCCGTTCCGAGAGTCGCCACCACGTTGCCCACGCCACTTTGCAGCGGGACCAGCGCGTCGAGGTAGCCTTCGACGATAATAGCGCACCCTGCCGAGACAATCGCCTCGCGGGACCAGTTCAATGCATAGAGATTGGACGACTTGTCGAACAGCATCGACTCGGGCGAGTTGAGGTACTTCGCCCTCTCCGTCTCATCGAGCGCCCGGCCGCCGAACGCTATCACGCGCCCCATTGCATCGAAGATCGGGAATATGAGGCGGTTGCGAAACCTGTCGTAGACGCCCGCGCCGCCGTCGCGTCGCGAAACCAGGCCCGCCGCCAGAAGCAGCGCCTGGGTGTATCCTTTTCGACCTGCCTCCTGGGCGAAGGCGTCCCACGAATCGGGCGCATAGCCGAGTCCGAACCGCCGGATGGACTCGTCGGTCAACTGCCGTCGGCGGGCATACTGCAATGCCGACGCGCCACCGGAGTCGTTCAACTGCTCGCGGTAGAACCTCGCCGCGAAAGTCACCGCGTCCAGAAGTTCCTTCTTGCCGAATCCCGTTTCATCCGGGGACTTGCGGAGATCGGTCTGAGGCAGTTCGATGTGCGCCCTTTCGGCGAGCGTCCGCACCGCCTCGGGGAACTCCATCTTCTCGTAGAGCATCAGGAACTGCATCGCCGAGCCGCCCGCGCCGCAGGCGAAGCACTTGAATATCTGCTTTACCGGCGAAACGTACATCGAAGGCTTGTGATCTTCGTGGAACGGGCAGAGTCCGACGTACTCCTTACCGCGATTCTTCAGCGCGACGTACTGCGAGACCAACTCGACGATATCCGTCGCCTGCTGGACCCGTTGAATGAACTGTTCCGGGAACCTCGCCATCGGAAGTCCTCGCTAGGTGGCCGCGTCTTCCACGTTTCGTTTCGCGTTGATCGCCTGGTTTACAAGACGGTCGGCGTGTTGATTGCGTTCACGCCGAATGTGCTGAATACCGAACCGATCGAACTTACCGGCCAGGATACCGGCGCATTCGAAGAGCGGTTTCAACCCTTCGTTCTTCACGCGGTATTGTCCCAGCATCTGACGGACAAGCAATTCCGAATCGCTGAACACGTCGATTTCCGAGGCGCCAAGCGCCGTCGCTGCTTCCAGGGCGGCGATGAGCGCCCGATACTCAGCTACGTTGTTGGTCGCCCGTCCCAGGTAGTAGCCGCCTTCGTGAAGCACCGTTCCGTCGTCGCTGGAGGCTATCACCACACCCGCGCCGGCGGGTCCCGGGTTCCCCCTCGCCCCTCCGTCGATATGCACCGTCACGCGTAGCAGGCTGCGCTTCATGTCACCAATCCCGAGAAGGAAGTTACGTAGCCGGCAAACCCTCGACCATACGTTCCAGATACAGGATCCGGCCGCAGTTATCGCATCGGCGCATCTCGTCACGAGAGTTCAGTGCGTTCACGTGCTCGGCGTTGAGCGACATATAGCAGCCGCCACACGTGTACTGCTGGCGAGGCTCCTTTCCGTGGACTTCGATTACCGCCATCGCCTCGCCGTCATAGTTTTCGGCTATGCGCTCGAATATCGACAGAAACTCATCCGGAACGGAACCCGCCGCCTCGGCACGCTTGGCAACGAGACCCTCCAACATCGCTTCGAGACGCGCGATCTCCTCGGCGCTGTTCCTGTTGACCTCGGCGAGACGCTTGTCCTCGGATTCTATCAACGACCGCGTTCGGGCGATCTCTTCCTTGAGGGCATCGACGTCCTGCATCTCCCTCAGCGTGGTCTCCTCAAGCTTGGCGTTGTCGGCTTTTATCGTGTTGATCTGCGTGAGGAGAGACGAATACTCCTTGTTGGTCTTGGCTGTATTGAGCGCCGTGCGAAGTTTGGAAACCTGCTCCTCCTTCACCTTGAGATCGAGTTCCGCACCGTCGGCAAGCTTACGCTTGTCAAGCGACTGCTGTTCCTGCGCCTCCAACTGCTCGCGCAGCTCCCCGATCTTACGCTCCTGAGCTGTTACCGCACGCTTTCGTGTTTCCAGTCGTCTGCGCACATGCGCGATCTGACGTTCGACGGACTGAAGTTGGAGCAATGCCCCAAGCAGCGTTGTTGCCATTCGCTCGGCCCTCTTTACTTGTTAAGGTAAACGAGCCACACATTATTACCGGCGACAAGGACGTGTTCAAGCATTTTTCGATCTTGCTCGATCGTTGCCTACATAATCCGGGCGCACTTGCATGCACGCAAAACCGGCGATACCATGAATCCCCCCGGTAAACCCGTGGCCTTCCGTATGAAATTCAAAAACTTGCCGAGCGAAAATGGTCAAGCAACACAATCAGCTTATCATCGTCGTCATGGGGCTGCTGGACCTCGTCGTCACGACGGGAACGTGGGCGGGGTGTTTCTACCTGCGGTTTTATTCCGGATGGTTCAGCGTCGTCGAGAACACGCCGCCGGGACTCGCATACATCGCGGACATCGTTATCGTTACGCTACTGCTGACGCTGCTGCTGTTCGGACGCCTGGGTATGTACGGCGTGCGGCGCGGACAGTCCATCCGAGCGGAGATCGTGGATATCGTCCGGGCGTGCGCGATCGTCTGGATAGTGCTCGTTGCGATAAGCCTTTTTCTGCGAAGCTCACCGGTTTCACGCAAGCTGCTGGGGATGTTTCTGATAGCCTGGCCGGCGGCGCTTATCTGCTACCGCGGCGCCGTAAGAATGCTCCTGCGGTTTTTCCGAACGCGCGGGCGAAACCTGCGAACCGTCGCCATCGTCGGAACAGGAAGGCTTGCGCAGAAACTTCTGCACGTGCTCACCTCCCAGCGATGGACCGGATACCAGACGCTCTATTTCGTCGGTGACACACACATCGGAGACGACCTGCTGGGCGTACCGGTCCACGGACCGATCGAAAACGTCGATCGCATTCTCGCAACCGAGCCAGTGGACGTGGCGTTCATCGCACTGCCCAAGCATCACAGCGATCTTCTCGAAAACGTACTCAACAAACTTTCCACCGCCCTGGTGGACCTCAACGTGGTTCCGGACCTGCTGAGCTACCACTTCCTCCGTCACGAGGTGAGGCAGATCGGCTCGCTGGGCGTCGTGAACCTTACGCACAGCCCGCAGAGCGGATGGAACGCCACGATGAAGCGGATATTCGACGTCGTACTCTCGCTGGCGGCGATTATCGTACTCTCGCCGCTCATGCTGCTGATCGCGGCGGCTATCAAACTCACCAGCCCTGGAAAGGTGTTCTACGTCCAGAGACGCGCGAGCCTGGGAGGCGGCGAATTCAACATCATCAAGTTCCGCTCGATGCGACCGAACACAAAGACCGACGGAGAGCAGGACGAATGGAGCCCCTCGGAGAACAATCCGCGGGTCACCGTCGTGGGGCGAATCCTGCGAAAGCTCAGCCTCGACGAGCTGCCGCAGCTTTTCAACGTGTTGACCGGCGACATGTCGCTTGTAGGCCCGCGCCCCGAGAGGCCCGAGTTCATCAAGAGGTTCACCGGGCAGATTCCCCGATACGTGCTGCGTCACCATGTAAAATCCGGCATAACCGGCTGGGCGCAGGTGAACGGATACCGCGGTAGAACGAGCCTGCACAAGCGGATTCAGTATGACCTGGACTACATAAACCGCTGGTCGTTCGGGTTCGACCTGTGGATTCTGATATTGACCGTATTTCGTGGATTCGTGAATCGATCGAAGTAGGCACGCTTCGCTGCGCAGGAAAGATACCTTCATCATGTCCCATGCGGATGACACAATCGTCGCGATTTCCACTGCCGCTGGTCTCGCCGCTCGCGCGATCGTCCGCCTGAGCGGTCCGGATGCTATCCGCATCGCCGCAGGGGTATTCTCGCCCGATGAAGGCAGCCTCTCGGAGATGGGCGAGTTCCACAGAACGGATGGGCTTGTCCGGCTGGAAGAAATCGGTATCGAGCTGCCGGGGAGGGCATACCTGTTCCGCTCGCCGTGCAGTTACACGCGACAGGACGTCGTCGAGCTTCACGTTCCGGGCACGCCGATTGTGGCGACGGCGATAACGGCCGATCTTGTGGACGGAGGCGCGCGAATGGCCGAGGCGGGCGAATTCACCGCGCGGGCGTTTTTCTCCGGGCGGATCGACCTGTCTCGCGCCGAAGCGGTCGCCGACGTTATCGACGCCGCCGACGCTGCCGGGCTGCGAGCGGCGATGGGCGCGCTGGGCGGGAGCGTATTCCGGCTGTGCGGGAAAATCACAGAGCGGATCGCCCATGCGCTCGCCACTGTCGAGGCGTCAATCGACCTTGCCGAGGAGGACATTCAACTGGCAGGCCCGGATGAACTTTCCGTCGATCTGGAGGGTATCGCCCGCGAGCTTCGCGGCGCCGCCGACAGGGCGGCCGATATGCCGGAATCGGCGGACAGGCCTCACGTGGTGCTCGCCGGTGAACCCAACGCGGGAAAAAGTTCGCTGCTAAACGCGCTGAGCGGAACGGACAGGGCGATAGTCTCTGCACTCGCGGGAACCACCCGCGACGTTCTGAGCGCGACCATGACTTTGGACGATGGTGCTGCCGTCATATTGCAGGACGCGGCAGGGCTTGCGGACGGAGGGGGCGAACTCACGCTGGCTGCGGACAATGCAGCACTCCAGGCCCTGCGGCGCGCGGACGTGCTGCTATTCGTAGTGGACGCTACAAAAAACCCGGGCGAGTATCCTCCGGCGATGCTGGATCGTGTGCTCAGCGCCAACGATCGCGCCGTTGCGATCGTCCTGGCGAGCAAGATCGACCTGCTCGACGCCGTGACGGCGGAAAGTGTCGTGGAAAACCTGCGGCTCGGCACCGGCCTGGATGTGATCGCGACCTCTGCCGTCCGGCCAGACGGGCTGGATAAGCTTCGTGGCGTTCTGAAGGATCGTCTGGACCTGTCCGTCCAGCGATCCGGCAGCGCGCTGGGCCTGCACGAAAGGCAGAAGCGATGTCTGCGGGCGGCGGCAGGGGCGATGGACGAAGCCGTCGAAACATTGAAGCTCGCCGGCGAGATCTCCGACGTCGCGGAGATCGCAGCAGTGGAATTGAGGGGAGCGCTGGCGCAGTTGGGCGCCATAAGCGGGCAGGTCGTGACGGAAGACATCCTCGGAAAAATCTTCAGCCGCTTCTGCGTCGGCAAGTAGATACTTGCCTGCGGGGCACGTCGATGCCTACGATTATACGGGCAGGGAGGCCCGGGAGTCCGATCATTCGCCGCGGCGAACGGGTTCCGCAGCGGCGATGCACTATTCAAATCGAAAGGGGCACGGAAATGCAGATCGAAGAATATCTGAAGCAGAACAACGTTCCGTACGAAACCCACGAGCACTCGCCAACCTACACCGCGCAGGAAGTCGCCGCCGCCGAACACGTCAGCGGCAAGATGACCGCCAAGACAGTCCTCGTGCGGTCCAAAAAAGGCTACGCCGTGTGCGTGCTTCCGGCGAACCTGAAACTGGATCTGAAGAAAACGGCGAAGCATCTCAAGGCAAAGTCCGTCCGCCTGGCGGATGAAACCGAGCTGGCGGAGATATTCCCGGACGTCGAGGTGGGCGCCGAGCCACCGTTCGGAAACCTGTACGACCTTCCGACGCTGGTGGACGAGCACCTCGCAACCGACGAGGAAATTCTTTTCCAGGCGGGTTCGCACAGGAAGGCGGTCCGGCTGAAATACGCCGATTATGCCGCACTCGTGAAGCCGGACGTCCACGACCTGTCAGTGAAAGCGTAACGGGTACATCGCCACCTGCGCGTCGGTTGAAATCATCTCGTCCGCCGGACCGCCTCGGAGACGATCTCGGCGATTTCCCGCAGATGGTTTATATGCACCCATGCGATATCCGGTTCGCTCTGCGATCCGTCGCATCGAAACCAGAGCGTGCCGATCCCGAGCATCCGTTCGTCGAACCTCGCCGATGGAAGCACCTGGCGAACCGCGCGCAGCGGGCACTCGACGATCAGCACGACCCGTATCCCGCGAATATGCAGCAGCCTCCGATCGGTCAGCACGTACAGCCGAGCGAGCCATTGCAGGCATGCCCACAGCACGATCGCGCACCCGGCCAGCAGCAGGCCCAGGACTATCATCCGGCGGGGCAGGGACAGGTCCCACGTTTTATCGGCCAGGAAGACCCCCACCGCCGCGACGACGGCGAGCAGAAGGCGAGGCAGCGCCAGAAGCATGACGAACCATCCGCTGGGTTTGATCGCCAGAATGACGGTTTCACCTTCGCCGAGCGCCCCTTCGAGCGATGCAGGAGCGGCGACGGGCACCACCTCGGCCGGTCCGGCGGGACTCATGACGCGCCCCCTTTCGCATGCGCCTTGAGCACGCAGATGTCCGGCAGGTTGCGATACAGGTGCTTGAAGTCCAGCCCGTATCCGACGACGAACTCATCCGGTACGTCAAAGCCGACGAAGTCCGCGCCGGCGAGAGGCTTCCTGCCCGCAACGAGCTTGCGAAGCAGCACGCAGCTGCGAACGCTCGCGGGTTTTCGCCGCTCGAGCGCCGCGGCAAGGCTCGCCAGCGTCCTGCCGCTGTCGAGTATGTCGTCCACGATAAGAATGTCCCTGCCGGAAAGGTCCGCGGGTATGGGCAGGTTGAACTTCGGCGAGGACGATTCGAGTGTGCCGTCAGGATAAGAGCTGATCGAGATCAGGTCAATCCGCATCGGCAGCGGAAGTCGGCGGATAAGGTCCGACGTGAAAATCAGCGAACCGGTCAGGACGGGCAGGATCGTCAGCTCCCGGCCGTCGTAAACGGCTGCGATCTCTCCGGCAAGGCTGGCGACACGGAGGGCGATTTCGTCACGCGATACGAGAACCTTCTCGACGTTGTGCCACAAGCGATCAGTGGACATGATCTCGTCGCCAACCATTGACTTGCCCTCTTGATATGTTACCGACGCATCCTACTTGTCGGGCGGAGGAAATGCAATTCTGACGACAACGAACATACTACAGCCGTGTTAAAAGACGAGTTGAGATGGTTTGGCGAAAATGATAGTATTGTCGTGTCTCAACTATCGAGACACACGCCCGCAAACTTGACAAGGAGACAATCATGCTTGCAGTACGAACGAGGCTGGCGATTCTGAGCGTGGCAGCGGCGATGGTGCTTTGCGCATGCCCACTTATGGCGCAGGAGGCGCCTGTGCCGCCGAAAATCGCGCCGGTAGTCGAACTGCCCAAGGCTGAATCCGTCCTCACACACATTCCCGACGACGCCATGGGCTTCGTAGCCGTGCCGAACGTGCAGGGAACCATCGAGCGCGCAGAGGAGTACCTGAAGGAAGTCGGTATAACCGAAATGATGAAAAGCCTCCTTCCCGACGGCGTTCTTCCGGCTATCAAAAAGGCGGGGAAGCTGGGCGATGGGTTCAATCCCAACGGCGGGTTAGCACTGGTGATGCTGGACATGAAAAAGTTCGGGCTGGACCTTAAGACGATCGAGAAGATGAAGCTCGCCGGGCAGGAAGTGAAACTGCCGATGGTGTTCCTCGTTCCGGGTACGAGCATCGAGGGCGTGTTCGGCAACTACCCGATCTCGGACGTCAAGGACATGGAGGGGTTCAAGAAGATCGGCCTGCGAATGGGCGAAAGCTATGCGGTGCGGATCGGCGGATACGTAGCTCTCAGCCCACGACTCGATGCGCTCAAGAGCCTCATGCAGGCGAAAAAATCCGTTGTCTCGTCGCTGTCAAAAAAACACGCCGAGGTCGTGGCGAGGTCGGACGTCGTGCTGCACATCGACATGCAGGTGTGCAAGACGACCTTTCTCGACATGCTGACGCTATTCGAAAAACAGATCGATGAAGCGAAGCTGGCGGCAACCCACCCGGCGGCGCCCGACGAGAACGGGATCACCCAGCCCAATCCGATGGCGAACATGGAGTCGTTCTTCCGGATTTATCTAGCCATCTATCGGGAAATACTGCCGCAGCTGGACGCGGCTACGATAAGCCTGCGGTTCGGCGAAAAAGGGCTTGTGTTCGAGGAATACGTCGATTTCCTGCCGGACAGCCTTCTCGGAAAGGTTCTCGCAGCATATGAACCCAGCGGAAAGAGCCTGCTCAACCGCCTGCCGAACCTCACGTACGTCCTTGCGATAGGATCGTCGGGAACCACCGAAAAAAGTCGAGCCGAGACGGCGAAGCTCTCCAGGCGTTTCTCGGAGATTATCCTGAAGAACATCAAGGGGCTTTCCGAGGAGAACCGCACGAAAATCTCCAAGCTGTCCGAACAGGCGAACGAGCAGATTACCGGGATACAGGTCGTTTTCGGCGGCGCGCCTCAAGGCAGCGGCGTGTTCGGCGGTGCGATGGTTCTGGAATGCAGGAACTCCGCCAAAATGAAAGACCTGCTGGCAAAGATTATCGCCTGCTCGGCGGACCTCATCAACGCCTCCTCCGATGACGCAGAAAAGAACAAGATGAAGATTCGCTACGAGAGGAATGTCGGTAAAGTAGGCGCGATCGACGTGGACGCGATTTCCCTTGAAATCCCAGCCATCACCAACATGTCCGACGAAGAACGCCAGGAAATAAAGACGGTGCTGGGCGACGAGAGGCTTCGTTTCTCGTAGCGGCTGTGGACGACAAGACGGTGCTCGTGACGTTCGGCGGATCGAAGGCGTTCCTTGCCGAGACGATCAAGGCCGCGACAAACGGCGGGACGATCCCCACCAGCATGGGTGTTGCCGATTTGCTCAAAGAGCTTCCGTTCAAGCCCTCCGTCGTCGGACTGTTCAACCTGACGAACCTCGTGAAGGTCGTCTTCAACGCCGCGAACGCCATGGGCGTCGGCGCGATGCTTCCACCAATCGCCATGGAAGACCAGCCGCCGGTCGTCTTCGGAACGTCGATAGAAGGCAGCGGCGCGCACTTGGTTACAATCGTACCGAACGCACTGGTCAAAGAGGTCGTCCGGACGGTCGTGCCGGTTGTGCAGATGATGATCAAGATGCAACAACAAATGCTGGAAGAGCAATTCCGCCAGGAACAGGGAGAAGAGGATTTCTGACGAATAATTCGTAACGTGAGCGAACCATGCGGCGGGTCGTTTCTGCGATCCGCCGCTTTTTTGCGTAAGTCATCCCAATTCGCTTCGGAGCTGCTTGAGGAACCCACGCAGCACGGCAGGTGGGATGTCCTTCAGCGCCGGTTCGGGAATTTCGTCCAGCAGGAAATCGTCCACCGCCTCCATGCCGATGTCTCCAAACGTCTTGAGCTTCTCGGCGTGAAACTGCGCCCGTTCGAGATTGCTGCCGGCCATGTCCAGGCAGTAGTTGATCACAAAATGGCGCAGGTCTGCGCCGTTCAGGTCGTCGCGATGCTCCAGCGGAGCCTGCTCGCCACCAGGCTCGTCGTCCGAACGCAGAAGGCGCTCCGCCTCCATGAGCGCGTCCACTTCGTGCTGCATGCGTTCCTCTTCCGCCGGATCTATCGGCGCCAGCGGAATAGCATCGTCGTCTTCGGCGACGGCAGGGTTAGGCACAACGTTACCGTATCCGCAAAAGGGGCATTTGCCCGTCTTGCCCGCTCCGCCGGCCGGCGCCTGGATCTCTCTGCCGCATCCGCCACACTCGAATTTGACCGTGTCCATCGCTCTAACCTCCCCTGCTGCTCGCTCGTCGAGATGCCTTGCTCGAGACCAACATTACCTTATGATAACAACCACGAAACGATATTCCATGAACAGGTTCACAAACATAGGACAATCCATCAGCGAGCGGCTGCTGCCATGCGTGCGAAACCCCGCGCAGTACATCGGGTTGGAGATCAACGCCCGGCGTAAAGACCTCTCGGCTGCGGAGGTTACCGTGGCGATGGCGTTCCCGGACTCCTACACGATCGGCATCAGCCACCTGGGCAGCCAGATTCTCTACCACTCGCTCAACGACCTGCCATCCGTCGCGTGCGACCGAGCCTACTGCCCCATGCCGGACGCCGAGCAGGTCATGCGCAGCGAAGGGATTCCCCTGTTCGGCTGGGAAAGCCGCTGCCCGCTGGGCGAGTTCGATATCATCGGATTTTCACTTCCTTACGAGTTATGCGTTACGAACGTGCTGACGATGCTGGACCTTGCCGGCGTTCCCATCCACGCTGCCGAGCGCCGCGAATGCGATCCAATCATCGTCGGCGGCGACAGCCTTGCCGACAGCCCGGAACCGCTGGCGGAATTCTTCGACCTGTTCCTTATCGGCGACGGCGAAGCGCCGCTCAAGCAGCTCGTCAAACTCGTCGGGGATATGAAAAAAACCGGCGCCTCGCGCGAAGATATCATCCTTTCGGCAGCGGTCAACATCGACGGCGCGTATGCGCCGCGGTTCTACGAGCCGAGGTATAACGATGATGGAACCCTAGCCGCCCTTTCGCCGATGCGGAGAGACGTGCCCGCGGAAATTCGCCGGGCGCATTTGTCGAACCTGTCCGATTCGCCCCCCTTGCGCCGCCCGCTCGTTCCGCTGGCTGAGGGCGTCCACGAGCGCGTGATGCTGGAGATTATGCGGGGCTGCCCCAACGCCTGCCGGTTCTGCCAGGCGGGCGCCACGCGCCTGCCCGTCCGCTTCCGAAGCGTCGATGAACTTCTCGACGTCGCTCGGGACGCCTTGGACGCGACCGGCTACCGGGAGATATCTCTGCTGAGCCTGTCCACCAGCGATTACCCGCATCTGGCTGAATTGATAGCCCACCTCCAGGCTGAGTTCAGCGAGCGGAAGGTGTCTATCTCGCTACCGTCATTGCGAGTCGATTCGCAGCTCGCCCTGTTGCCGAAACTCGCCAGCGACGTCCGCAAGGGAGGCTTGACCATCGCCGCCGAGGCAGGCTCGGACCGATTGAGAAAGGCGATCCGGAAAAACATTTCCGAGGACGACATGCTAGCCGGCGTGCAGGCCGCCTACCGGACAGGCTGGAAGCGCGTGAAGGTGTACTTCATGGCCGGCCTCCCCGGCGAGACAGAGGCGGACATCGACGCGATATTCGACCTGTGCAGGCGCCTGAGCCTTACCGGCAAGGAAGTAATGGGCCAGCCCGGAGCGATCCTCGCAAGCGTATCGTGGTTCGTCCCCAAGCCGCACACGCCGATGCAGTGGTGCGCCATGCGCGATGCGGAATATTTTTTCGCCGTTCGCAATCGCCTCAAGGACCTTTCCCGGCGGTCCGCGGTTAACTTCAAGTTCCACTGGATCGAGCGGAGTGTTCTGGAGACGGTAATCGCCCGCGGCGACCGTCGCATCGGCGACGTTATCGAGGCTGCGTGGCGAAACGGCGCGCGGATGGATTCGTGGAACGAGTATTGGAACTACGATCACTGGTCGGAAGCCTTCGAGGAAACCGGGACCGACCCTGCCTTCTACGCCCACCGCGAGATTCCGCCCGACGAGCTGACGCCCTTCTCCCACATCCGCTGCTTCCGCGGGGAAGATTTTTTACGGCGCGAATATGAAAAAATGCGGGAGATGCTGGAACAACAGCCACAGAGGTAACGGCCTGTCACCAGATAACGTCGCCCGCGCTGAATACCGGGCCGTCCGTACAGCAGAGTTTGAAGGACCAGCCCTGTTCGGAATCGTCGCGTATTTTCACGATACAGCTTTGGCAGGTTCCCATGCCGCAGGCCATGTGACGCTCCATCGCCAGGAAACATTCGATCCCCCGTTCGATACAGATATCCCCTACCGCCTGCATCATCGGCTCGGGCCCGCAGGAGTAAACGACCACATCGTCAGCGCCCAGCTTCCCGGCATCCAGCCAGCGTTCGAACGGCTCGCTGACAAGCCCGGTGAAACCCAACGACCCGTCGTCGGTCGCCACGGCAGTCGGGACGGACCACTCTGCCAGCTCCGCGACACACTCTGCCGGACTGCCTTCCGGCGAAACGTGCCCGCCCGTCAGCAGATGCAGCGGAAACAGTTCCGCGGACCGTGCTCCGAGGAAGGCGGCGATGTTCTTTCCCCCAGCCGTCAGAGCTTCGGCAAGGTAGAGCATCGGCGGGATGCCCACCCCACCACCCACAAGCACCGCAGAGGGCTTACCAGGTAGAATCCGGAAACCGTTTCCCAGCGGCCCGAGTATGCTGATCGACGAGGCAGGCTTAAGCTCGCTCATCCAGTGCGTTCCGACGCCGACGGTCCGATAGATCACGTCCAGTTCGACCTTGCCGTCGCAATCGCGGCGTCCGGCCAGGCTGAACGGCCGCCGGAGCATCGTCTCGCGATCCGTCAACTCCGGCTGGGTGAAACGCGGGGTTCCACCTGCGGGCCAATCGACCTGCCGGGCGCCGAGCAAGTCGTCCAGGGGGCGACATTGAAGGTTCACGAATTGACCCGCTCGCGTAGTCGGGAACTGAGGCAGGGTGAGGACCATACGCCAGTGATCCCGGCAGAGCGGCTCATTTGCGAGCACTTCCGCAATGAACGCTCCGCGAAGACGGGCTGTATCTGAATTGCCGCACATGCGAGCCATGGTAGAGTCCCGGCTCGCGCCGCGTCAAGCGGGGACATCTCGTTGACAGGTCGCCCCACGGTTCATACCATCCGTTCGGAAGGAGAAGCTTCATGTCGCTCAAATCGCGAAAAAATCCGTCCAAGGCTACGAAGGCATCGAGCGGGTCCAAAAAATCCTGGCAAGGTCGGCTGTCCGCGGACGCGGACGCCGCGACGGCGGAACTGGTCGCCTCGCTGGATATCGACCGGGCGCTGTGGCGTTATGATATCGTCGGCTCGATCGCTCACGCGCGCATGCTCAGTGAGCAGAAGCTTCTGAGCCGGCCGGAGTTCAAACGCATTCATGACGGGCTTCTGAAAATAGCGGCGGACATCGAATCCGGTCGGCTTGAGATGCCCATCGAGTTGGAAGACATACACATGGTCATCGAGAAGGCGTTGACGGACCGGATCGGCCAGGCCGGCGCGAAGCTGCATACCGGTAGAAGCCGGAACGACCAGGTCGCAGTTGACCTGCGTCTCTGGGCGCGTGACGCCGTAGATGGACTGATCGGCAAGATTGCCGGCGTTCAGCGGGCGCTGGTAACGCTCGCCGAAGCGCAGGGCAAAGTGGTAATGCCCGCGTACACGCACTTGCAGCGAGCCCAACCAATCGTCGCGGGACACGCCCTGCTCGCTTACGCGGAGATGCTCCAGCGCGACGCGGATCGCCTTGCCGACGCGCGGGCGCGGATCAACGTCTGCCCCCTGGGCTGCGGCGCGGTAGCCGGCACGTCACTGCCGATTGACCGGGCGCGCACGGCTGAGCTTCTGGGCTTCCCCAAGTTCGCCCGAAACAGTATCGACGCCACCAGCGACCGCGACTTCCTCGCGGAGCTGTGCTTCTGCTGCGCCATGCTCGGCGTGCACCTGTCACGCTGGGCGGAAGACTGGATCATCTATTCGTCGACGGAGTTCGCTCTCATCGAACTGCACGACGCGTACTGCACGTCCAGTTCGATGATGCCGCAGAAAAAAAATCCCGACACGCTGGAACTCATCCGCGGAAAGAGCGCCTCGGTAATCGGATCGCTCGTCGGTATGCTGACGCTGCTCAAGGCGCTTCCGCTGGCGTACAACCGCGACCTCCAGGACGACAAGCGATTCGTGTTCAATTCCGTCACGACGATGGAACAGGCGCTGACCGTCTCGGCTGGACTTGTCGCAACGTCGCGCCTGCGCGAAGAGAAAATCTCAGCCGGCATCGACGAGGGATACCTGGACGCCACGAGCCTGGCGGAGTACCTCGTCGGCAAAGGCGTCGCCTTCCGCCAGGCCCACCACATCGTGGGCGAGCTGGTATCGCGAGCGGAGCGGTCGGGCAAGACGCTCTCTGAACTTCCGATGGAAATTCTACGCTCTGCCTGCGGGAAAATCGGCGCCGACGTCGCGGGATATCTCGGCGCCGCCAACGTCGTAAAACGCTACGCATCCGACGGCGCCGCAGGGGCCGGGCAACTCCGCAAACAGCTTGCGTACTGGAAACGAAAACTGGCCTGATCATGCGCGAGCGAAACATCATCGACTGGATCCGCCGCCAGGGCGACTTTCGTCCCGAGGCGGTGCCCGTAGGCCCGGGCGATGATTGCGCAATCGTCCGCTGCGGCAGCGAGCGTGTGCTGATCACGACCGATCAGGTTCTCGACGGTGTTCACTTCAGACTAGCCGAGCACGGACCCGCAGCGGCGGGACGCAAGGCGATGGCGCGGAACCTGTCGGACTTCGCAGCGATGGCGGCCCGCCCTATCTCAGCCACCGCCACCGTCGCCCTTCCGAAAGGTTCCAGCGATGAACTCGCCAAGGCGGTTTATCGCGGGCTTCGCGAATCGGCCGACGTGTTCCGCGTCGATCTTGTCGGCGGGGACATAGCCGCGTGGGACGCCCCGCTGGCGATCAGCGTAACGGTGATAGGCAGGCCCGCCGGCGTAAGCGGCCGGATCGAGCCTGTCCTGCGAAGCGGGGCCCGCGCCGGTGACGCCGTCTGCGTAACGGGCGAGCTTGGCGGAGCGTGGCGGACCGACAGGCACCTGACGTTCACGCCCCGCGTGGGAGAGGCCGTTGCACTGGCGCTGAAGTACCGCCTGAGATCGATGATCGATATTTCAGACGGCCTGGCGACGGACCTGCACCATATCTGCCGGGCGTCCGGCGTCGGTGCGGAGATAAACGCCGCCGACGTACCGGTCCACGCCGACGCTATCGAACATACGGACACACCCGCCGATGCGCTGCTGGCTGCACTAACGGACGGCGAGGACTACGAACTGCTCTTCACGCTTCCCAAACGCCAGGCGAAAAAACTCTGCGAGCAGGATCGCCTTCCGATAAAGGTGACGAGAATCGGTACGATCGTCTCCGGCGGCGAGGTGCTGCTGGTGCGTCCGGATGGCCGGCGCGAAGAACTGACGCCGGACGGATGGGAGCACAAAACGTGAACGATCCCGCCACGGAATGTGTGGAGACGCTCAGTGCCGCCGAGACCATCGACTTTGGGCGTGCGCTGGCGAAAAGACTCTCCGCGGGAGACTGCGTAGCCCTGATAGGCGATCTCGGGGCTGGAAAAACGGTGCTCGCGCGGGGAATCGCGAAAGGGCTTGGGCTGGAAGACGAACGGCTTGTTTCCAGCCCGACCTACGTGCTCGTCCACGAGTACGACGCGCCGGTCACCATATATCACATCGACCTGTATCGCATGGGCGCGCCCGACGAGGAGTTGAGCGACCTGGGCCTGGATGAAATGCTCGCCGGCGGCGTGGTTTTGATCGAATGGGCCGACAGGGTCCGCAACATGCTCCCCGCAGATCGATGGGAAATACGCATCGAGTTGACCGGCCCGGAAAAACGCCGCGTCACGTTACGGCGCGTGCGTTGACAACGCCGGCAAAGTCCGGTATTTTTCGTGGTTTCCCGCCACCTGGGCATATAAAGAGAAAGACCGTGGAAGACGCAGTCGTCAAAGCCAATACGCTCGTCGAGGCGCTGGGATACATCCAGCGATTCGTCGAAAAGATCGTCGTCGTCAAAATCGGCGGATCGATCATGGACGACGAACAGGCGCTGAGAGACATGCTCACGGACGTTGTCTTCATGAACACCGTCGGCATGCGCCCGGTGATAGTCCACGGCGGAGGCAAGGCGATATCCACCGCCATGGAAAAACAGGGTTTGGAGGTTCAGTTCGTCCAGGGACGGCGCTACACGGACCAGCGCACGCTGACGGTCGTCGAGCACGTCCTGTGCAACGAGATAAACCGCCACCTCGTAACGGTGATCGAGACGCTCGGTTCGGCCGCCATGGGCCTGCACACGCTCAGTAATTGCGTATTGTTCGGCGAGAAACTGTTCCTCCATGAGGACGACCGGCAGATCGATATCGGCTTGGTTGGACGGGTTACGAACGTCACGGCCAGGCTGATCAAGCTTCTCTGCCAGGCGGACACGATTCCCGTAATCGCTCCGCTGGCGCGCGATAAAACCGGGATGCGTCTCAATTGCAACGCAGATACCGCCGCCGGCGAGATAGCTTCCGCGCTCAAGGCGGAAAAACTCGTCGTGGTGTCCGACACGCATGGAATCCGGCGCGATCCTGACGATTCGCAAAGTGTGATTCAGACCGCCGACGAATCCGAGATTCGCGGAATGATCGACGATGGAACCATATCGGCAGGCATGCTGCCAAAAGTCGAAGCATGCCTGCGTGCGATTGACGCGGGCGTGGCGAGGACACACATCATCGACGGACGGTTCCCCCACTCGCTGCTGCTGGAGATATTCTCCGACAAGGGCGTGGGGACGCTCATCCAAAAACGCCGCGGAGGTAGCGAAGGTAGCTGATGGGAAAATCCGCTTATTAAGCACAAAAAAACTGCATACTTACAGAAACGCCGATAACGGCGCGACGATCCACTGGACCAGGCACCATGATAAAACATTTTGTCAACCTTGCGGACTTTTCCGCCGAGCAGTTGCGGAACCTCCTGACGCGCGCGCTGGCGGACAAGGAACTGTTCCGCGCGGGTTCTCTTCCGGCATCGCTGAAACGCAAGACGCTGGCTATGATTTTCGACAAACCTTCACTGCGTACACGCGTGAGTTTCGATACCGCAATGACTCACCTCGGCGGGCGGGCGATCAACCTCGCGCCGCAGGAGATCGGTATCGGAAAGCGCGAGGCCGTGCGGGACGTGGCACGCGTGCTGGCGCGGATGTGCGACGGCATAATGGCGAGAACGTTCAGCCACGACCTTATCGAACAACTCGCCCGGTGGAGCAGCGTTCCCGTCATCAACGGTCTGACGGACTATTCGCACCCCTGCCAGGCGATGGCCGACGTCATGACGATCGAGGAAAAGCTCGGCGAACTCGCCGGAAGAACCCTGGCGTTCATCGGCGACGGGAACAACGTCGCGCGCAGCCTTGCCGTAGCGTGCGAGAAATTCGGTATGAAGTTCATCCTCGCCACGCCGAGCGGATACGAACTGGAAGACGATTTCACCTCGCAAATGGACCCGGCTTCGTTCAGCCAGACCAACGACCCGGCCGAGGCGGTCCACGGCGCGGACGTGCTGTATACCGACACGTGGATATCCATGGGACAGGAAGACGAGCGGAAAAAACGCATGAGCGATTTTTCCGGATTCACGATCTCCGGCGAGCTGCTGTCCGGAGCGCCCGCCGGCGCGATTGTTCTGCACTGCCTGCCGGCCTACCGCGACTACGAGATCACCGATGAAGTATTCGAAGCGCACGCCGAGACAATATTCGAACAGGCGGAGAATCGTCTGCACTTCCAGCGGACACTGCTTAACGTCCTGATCGGCGAAGGCGGCGTGGCGTAAAGGCTTCCCGTCGAAAAAATCGCCTCCCTCCGACCTTCCGCGCTTTCTCTCTGTAATTTACGGGAACCCATGCGCCTCCCGGCGCGTCCAATATATTGAGGGTTCGAGAACGAATTGCTGCGGTACGGCGCGGGTTTAGCGGGAAGGCCCCGTAAATCCGCGCTACTTTGCGCTCATTTCGCCGCCTTCGTCGAGCATGGACGTGTGAGGAGGATTGAGATAGACTAACGCGCATGGCCGCAGCACAAAGACACGACGGAAGGCGAGCGAACGAACTGAGACCCGTGAAAATAACGCCGAACTTCGTTCGCAAAGCGCAGGGTTCCTGCCTGATGGAAATGGGCGGGACTCGCATCATATGCACAGCCAGCTTCGTCCAAGGGGTTCCGGCGTGGCGTGAAGGTAAATCAAAGGGTTGGGTAACGGCTGAATACGCCATGCTTCCGGCGTCCACAGGTTCGCGCAAGCGGCGTGCGTCGCTGAAGCCGGACAGCCGGGGCGTCGAGATCCAGAGGCTCATCGGGCGCGTGCTTCGCGGCGTCGTCCGGTTTGACCGGCTGGGCGAGAACACGGTGTATCTGGACTGCGACGTCCTGGAGGCGGATGGTGGGACGCGAACCGCCGCGGTGACCGGGGCACAGGTGGCGATGGCGATAGCGATGTCCAGGGCGCGGGCGCAAGGCCTCTGCGAGCGCGGCGTGCTGAAAGGCTCCGTAGCGGCGGTTTCGGTCGGAATCGTCGACGGTCGCGCGATGCTCGACCTGGACTACGCGGAAGACTCCGCCGCCGAGGTCGACATGAACGTAGCGATGACCGGCGGGGGGAAGTTCGTCGAGGTCCAGGCGACAAGTGAGCGAAAACCCTTCGATGGCGATCAACTATCGAAAATGCTGCGCCTCGCAGCAGGTGGAATACGCAAGCTCATGAAACTCCAGCGTGAGGCTGTGGAGAAAGGCAAGCGCGAATGAAACGCAATGCGATGTTGGCGATCATGTTTGCGGTCGCGTTCGCGGCAGGATGCGATGATTTCTCGTTCATGCCGTGGGAGGAAACCAACGCACCGTCCAGAACGCCGGGTGGGAAGATATCAGCCGGTAAAGGCATGAAATACACCGTCCTTCTGTATTCGTTCGGCGGCTCGAGGCACATCGAAGAATCCCGCTACTACAAGGACAACACGGAAAAACATGCCCGATGGCGCGGGTTGTACATCGTCCACACAGACACGCACAGCCGTCTGTTCTGGGGACAGTATCGCACGATGGCGAGCGCCAGGTCACGCCGCGACAGGGCTCGCAAGTGGAAAACCGCCGCCGGTCAACAACCGTACCAGGGCGCGATCATAATGGACATCCCGGGCAGGCAGGTCGGACCCGCCCAGTGGGACCTCACGAATGCCGACGGCGCTTACAGCGTCGTCGTAGCGGTGTTTTACGACGTCCCGGAAATGAACTACGCCGGACGAAAGGAATTCGCCGTGAAGTACTGCCGGCAACTCCGCGAAAAAGGGGAGCAGGCGTTCTACGATCACGGGCAGACCCACTCGGCGGTAACGATTGGACTGTTTCCCGAGACCGCCATTCGAATGCGCCGGAAGGGCGTGCAGACTATTCCCGTCGTGCAGGACCCCCGGATGCGCGCGCTGATGGATCGCTACCCGCGACTGGCGGTGAACGGACGGGAGGAACGCGTGCCGATACAAGTGTCGACGGACGGTGGGCCAACGGCGCAATGGAAAGGCAGCAAATCGTATCCCATCCGTATTCCGCGCAAGGAAGGCACATATGCAACTCATCGTCCTGGCTACAAGCAACCCAGGCAAGATCCGGGAAATCAGCCGAGTTCTCAACCCGCTTCCGATCTCGACGATCTCCGTCGGAGAATTTGGGGACGTTGAGCAACCCGAAGAAAACGGCGAAACATTCGCCGAAAACGCACGCGACAAGGCGACGTATTACGCCCGCTTCACGGGTCGGTGGTGCCTGGCGGACGATTCCGGACTCGAAGTCGACGCGCTGGGAGGCGCCCCCGGCGTACGCAGCGCCCGGTACGCAGCCGACGACTATCCCGCCGATACACCGAGGGAAATAATCACCCGTGCAAACAACGCCAGGCTCCTGAAGGAGTTGGAGGGCGTTCCGGACGATCGCCGCACCTGCAGGTTTCGGTGTTGCCTGGCGCTATCGGACGGGAAGTCTGTGCTAATCGAAACAGCCGGAACGCTGGAGGGTCGAATCGCCCACGAACCGCGCGGCGATAACGGCTTCGGGTACGATCCGCTCTTCTACCTGCCCGAACTCGACTGCACCGTCGCACAACTCCCCCCCGACAGAAAGAACGAAATCAGCCATCGCGGAAAGGCGCTTCGCCGCTTCGCTGAATTGCTCGATAAACTGCTCGGCGAGTAAATCATGTAGCGGCGCCGCGCCGATGGAGAAGCGTCGTGGCTGCGAGAATCCCCGCGATTGCCCCCCATACGACGACGGCAGTGTACCATTGAACCGGTGGTGGCGCAGCCGATCCGTCCTGGCCGATGATCGTCAGATTGTACATCAGCCCGCGTGCGTGCCAGACGTATCCGATGCTTTCCGACGTCGCGGAGAAAACCGAATACGCCGGGTTCACGTACACCGCGCAGGTAACGATCGCATCGGAGGTTCGCCCGGTGGTCGAGTTGAGCAATCCGTTGACCCACATGGGCGTACTGAGCGCCGCGAAGACCGCCACTACAAAGACAATCGCCGACGCGTGCCGCCCCGTGACGCTGCGAGAGCAACGGGTAGCCGCCACCCCCGCGAGTCCCACGGCTGCGTAAATGCAGTATATCCGCATGACGGAAAAGAACGTGATGTAAGATTCCCCGGCTGCGCTGGATCCGCTCGACAGCCAAAGCACCATCAGGACCGCACCAGAGGCGTCCACCACACACCCGCCACGGAAAAACGCCCAGAACCATCCCCCCGCACCGGCTGCGAATATGGGCGACGCAAGTGCGACCCATGCCAGCGTCGCCAATAGCGTCGCGACAAAACTTTCCGGTGATTCTCCGCTTCCGGTCGCCACGAACACAGCCATCGGAACGGCAACGGTACCCGTAACGGCGGCAAGAATCGGCCATCCATGCCGACGCAACCTTCCGCCAGCCGGCTGAATCTGTGCCGCAGGTGTCTCCTGCTCGTCCAGTGTCATTGCAATTACGCTCCCGCAATGAAAAAACTATTCCTTCTTTCACTCTGCCCTGTCGCGGGCTCTATATGCGTCTAACGCCTTGCGCAGCGATGTTTCGTATTCCCGCCAGAGCTTTTTCTTCGCCTCCAACTCCTCGATCTTCCGGGCGATTTCCTTCAGGGCAGCATCGGCCTGTTCATCCGGCGGGATGATGTAATCTTTCGGGTTGGCGAACTTCGTAGCCCATTCCTTCAGGTCACGCCGCAGTTGTCTTTCCGTTCTGGGCAGCAGCAGGACACCTACTGGAAGTCGCTGCTCGTCGAACTCGCGTATGCCGGCGATTCGAAGGATCTCGCGTGCCCGCTGGGCGTCCTCGACGAACGACCGCCCGGCGAGGCGAATGTAGACCATCGCTTTTTTGTGCCGCGACGAAAATTTCACAGCCCACGCGGCCAGTTCCTTGTCAGTCACGGGCTTTCCGCTGAGGCGCATTGTTCCGAACCGGTCGATCTCCAGAAGTGCGCGCGCGTGATCGGCATTTTCGGCGTCACCAAGCGGCGTAATAATTACCGTAACGGGCGTTTTCACCGCGGGGATGGCGTTCGTGTTGGCGGAAAATTCCAGCAGGTCCTTCTTGTCCGAACTCTCGAAAGGAACGTCTATCACCGATGACGCAAAGTTCGAAACGGAGATGACCTCGCCTTCCTCGTCCGCCCAGTAGACGCCGTTCGCAAGCACAAGCGATCCGACGAAAACCCATTTCTTCGGTGACGAGGCGGCACGCTTCGGTCCCCGATTGAGCCAATCCGCCGCCGGCGCACGACGAACCTTTCCGTCGGCGTCTTTCCACTCCAGGAAAATCGAAAGCTCCGCACCCTGCGGCGGCAGGCGCTTGCCTTCCCACCAACGGGCGGGTTTACCCGGCGAGAGACCCAGCGCCAACAGTGCCGCATGAATGTGCGACGGTTTGGCGCGGGTTCGCAGGATACTCTCGTAATCGCGTTTACCCCACTCGCAAACGAGGAACTCCAGCATTCCCTTTTGCCGACAGACTTCCGCCTCCAGCAGAATTTTTCGTGCGGCCAGGTCCACGCGAAGGTGAGGGAGTTTCAGGATCTTTCCGCCTTTACCGGCCGGGGCGGTCGAAACGGAGCCGGCCGGGGCGTCTTGACCGAACGCAACCGCCGAGAGGTACAGGACGAAAAACACACCGTAATAACGCATGGACATGAACGGTCTCCTTCCAAAAGTCTTGAACCCCGCGGAACAAACAACGGGCTGCAGCTCCCTGCAACAGGAAACCGCAGCCCGGATGAAAACCTATTTTCTTCTACACCGTTTTACCGGTCGGGGAACTGACGTTCTTCTTCCTCGCGCTGGATGATGATCTTCGGCTTGATCATGATCAGCAACGTCTGTTCATCGCGAACGCGCCCGCGATTGGTGAAAAGGCGGTTGATGATCGGGATTTTGCTGAGGATCGGAACACCCATCTCGTTCTCGAGCTCGCTGGCGAGTTTCTGTCCGCCCAGCAGCAGCGTTCCGCCATCCGGAACGGATACCGTCGTCTGCAGGTCCTGGACCGTCACTATCGGCAGCTGAACCGTACCGGTTCCGACGTTCAACTGTGTCAACTGGTTGAGCGTGGAAACCTGCGGGCGGACGGTGATCGTCACGTAACGCCGGTCGGCGGAGACGGTCGCCTCGACGTCCAGCACCGTTCCGGTGGGCACATAGCTGATAATCGGACGCAATTCACTGGTGTTGTCCGCAACGACCGGTTCAAACGCCGAAACATAGGCCTGCTGCTGGCCGACCGTCACGTACGCCCGCTGGCCGTTGAACAAGGTAATTCGCGGCGCGGTAAGCTGACGCGTGGACGAATGCGCCTGAGTAGCCTGGATGAGGAAGTTGACCTGGATGTCGTCCAGGAAAACCCCGCTGACGCTCAGTGCCGGGGACGTAACCGCTGCACCGATGCTGGCTGCACCGAAGCCCGGGGTCTGCTGGGAAAGCATGTTTCCAAAGCCGATCTGGTTTTGTGCAGCCCCGGTCACAACGCCGACGGGGGTCAACGACGAGGTGCCTGGTTTTCCGGCGCCCCAACCGCTCCCTCCACGAATCGGAACCTGCGCACCAGTGAACGGATCGGTGACGAAGTTCTGATTGATGGCGTTGTTCCCTGCCAGCCCCGATCCGATGTTGAAGAATAAATCCAGATCGACGCCGATCGAATTGAGATAACCGCTCGAAACCTGGATGAACCTCGACTCGATCGATATTTGCAGCGCCCGCGCCTCTCGGAGCTGGTTCACCAGCGTCACCAGATTCTGCTGGTTTTCCGCGGTCTGTGTAACCACAAGCTGCCCATGAAGTTCCCGGATCGCACCAATCTCGCCGGTCGGACGCCACGAATTCGGGTCCACCGTTTCCTTGATCAGGGTGATGATATTATTGATAAGCTCGCTCCGCGGGATAAGGTTGTCCTCGCCGGTGCGATTATTATCGCCGGTATCGTTCCCGAAGATCGATCCGTTGGAGCTGCTACTGGTGTTATTTCCGGACGCACCGCAGATGTCGGACAGTTCGATCCGCGGGCCCGGGAAGTTCGGAACGCGGAAAATCAGGTCGCGGATGTCATACACTCGCGTGACCGTCCTGCGCGAGAGGTCTTCCTTCGTGGAAATCGTGATCACACCGTCGTCCAGGATGTAACTCAACGGATTCACGCCGCCAACGTCGTCCAGAATGACCCGCAGGGCCTTTTCGAATGTCACGTCTCGCAACTGGACCGTAACCGGCGTCGTCTTGTCGATACCCGCAGCCTGGAGGGCGTTCCACTTGACGTGAAGGCTCAGGCCCGATATGTCCCGCAGAAACTCCACGACGTTCTCGAACTTGATCTCGTTGAAGTCGAGCTTCGGCACGCGAACGCCCAGCTTCTGGCGCACCAGGCGATCGGTTTCGCTCTGCCCTCCGCCGCCCACTCCGAACGGGGCGCGGCGAACCGTAAGCTCCCGCCAGTTGCGCGGATACCGCAACAGCTCGTACCACGGGATCTCCGCCTCGCGAAGATCTATCAGGACGCGCTGCTCCTGGTACCGCTGCTCCTTATCGAGGCGTCTCTCTTCCTGAAGCAGGATAAACTGCGTCAGAAGCTCTCTACGCTCTGAAGCCCAGCGATTATTCGGGTCCAATTCTATGATCTGGTCCAGAATTTCCTTTGCGGATGCGTACTTGTGCTCGCCGGTTAGCGTCTTGGCACGCTGGGTAAGCGTGGCGATCATGTTCGCACGACGCATACGGGTGTCCCGTTCGCGCTTTTCCTGGGCGACGACGATTTCCTGCTGCTTGATGCGAACCATCGCCCGCTGCCAATCGTCTCGCTTCAGGCTGATATGCTTAAGCTGGGCTTGGACCTTGCGGAGCAGTTCGCGATATTCGCGATCCGGGAAGTACCGCTTGTTCTTCTCGGCAACGGTTTCCGCCGATCGTGCGAAGTTCTCCGCACTATCGAATTCCTCTGCACTGTCTGCGCCCGCCAAAGCCTCCTGCGATCGGGCCATCGTCTTATCGTATTCGAGCTGCGCCATCTGCTTGGAAACCCGCAGGTTCTCCTGCAGACGCGTGAGGATGCCTTCGCCCTTGGGGGAAGCCGTCAACTGCCTGGCGTGTTCCAACAATCTCTGCGCCTCGCTGAGGTCAGGCTGGAGCACCAGGGCACGTTCGAACAGCGCCACGGCCCGCTCGGGTTGATTGTTGTCCATCGCCTTTTTACCCGTAATGAGCAGATCTCGCGCCTTGGCGTGACGACGGGCGACGTCGCGAAGCATCTTGCGATCACCCTTCGGTTCGGCGGTGACCACCTTCGGCTGGACCTTCGGCTGGATGACCTTGGGTTCTGTTTTCGGTCCGGTCTCCGCGACGGTAACGGCCGATGCGACCTTGATCTTGGCGACGACTTCGGCGTGCTTGACCTTTGCGGTACGGTACTCCGTGGGGGTGAGAACCTTATCCGCGTGCTTTTCGGTGGCGAGGACCGCTTCGAAGCCGGACTTGGCTTCCTCGAGCTTCTTCGCATGGAGGGCCGCGACGGCGTCATTGTAGGCTGCACGCGCGGTCAACTGCTTCTTGTGCAGCGCATCGGCCTTGTTGAGGTACAGATCGATCCGGCGCTTCACGTCGGACGGTAGAGCGTTGGGCTCTTTTTCCAGGATCTTTGTCGCATCCAGGAACGCGGTCTTTGCCTTCTGGAACTCATAGCTTTCCCACAGCTTAACACCTTGATTCCAGCACTTCCTGGCATCGTCAGAAGCCTGTGTTCCATTGTCCGCCCACACCAGACCAGAAGCCGCGGCCAGGATGGCGACCGGAAGAATCACTGAGAAAACCCGGCGTAGATTCAGCACTGCAAAACTCCTTATCAGAAATCATCATTGTTGCATTCTTGCGAACACCGTTAACGGATGAATCGCCCACACCGTGATAACGTCCCGATGCGCAGTCGCACCCTATCCACGTTTGCCCGCAAATCCATCGGTTATACGAACGTTATGACAACGATGAAATCTATGAATGCCTTCCACAGACGGTCCAAACCTGCCCGCGGGCTGGCGAGAATACGTTAACTCTCAGACACTTTGCAAGCTCAAAATCCACCCGTCACAAAACGTCGGGATTTCCCGGACAACAATCCCGGTTCCTTTACCGGGCTTCGTCCAGAAGCTTCCTGTACCGCGGCGAACCGCGGTCTGTTATCAAGTCTCGCGTACGAAGCCGACCTTTGGCGTCCAGGTACAGCAATTCGGCTGCAAAGTTACGTATGCCTTCTACATACACCTTTCGGTCATATTCGACATTTACGGCCACTGAACCTGTACCAAAATTCACCTTCCTGTCGATCGTTTCACCGGTTCGCGGATCGTTTACGGTCACGGAGCGGTCCCATCCAATCGCCCGACCCGCCACCACTTCGAAGGTCGTACTGACGCGCTGGCCCAGGCTTTGGGCAAAAACGCGGACGGTAACCTGCCTGTCTCGAGCCGATCCGACCAGGAAAAATTCCGTCGCCGTCGGGATGAACACCGCCTCCGACCACTCGCTGCGAGGGCTCGAAACCGACGTCACCAGGGCATCGGGCTGCTGGTTCTCTGCGAGTTCCTTTTCGTAGGTAAGCAGCGGGTTCACCAACTCCACCTGGATGGAATACTGATAATACTTCATGCTTTCCAGGCCCGTATCGTGCACGACGATCAGGACCGTCCCGGCTGCACGCTGCTGCTCCAGGCTCGGCAGCTGCGGAATCGTGATGCCTTCGGGGCGCTTCTCGTCCGCCTTTTTCCCCGGTAAAGGAACGCGGGTCACCGGCTGACGGGGCCGCCTGACAGTGGACACCGGTGGTCTCGGAAGCATGGCACCTGGCGGGGGACCAAACTCCTCCGGCATCATGCGACGAGGATCTGGCTGACGAACAGGGGACCGGGGAGTGCGACGGATTGTCGGCGGAGGCGCAACGATCCGGCGAGGGTCTTCCACGGGCGTTCTCGGCGCGATGCTCTTGGGATCGATCTTCATGGCTGTGGACATTTCCGTCACGGCGTTTTGCGGAATGTGCCACCGCCAGGAAACGTACTGGTTACCGGCGGGCCAATAAACCTCCGGGTACTCCGGCTGGAGTATGTGTTTCTGCCAGACCGGGTTTAAGAGCGCCTCGATCGCATCGCGCACCTGTTTGAGATTCTCGCCTTTCTTGTACTGCGGAATTTTCGGTACGTCGACGGGGTTGCCTTCCTGGTCGACGAGCTGGATTCGGTCGCCCCGGATTTCCTTCGCCTCGCCCCACTGCCCTTCCGGTGTTCGCTCGCGACGGAAGACCCGAACGCGAATAACCGCCAACTGCAATGGGATTCTAGTATTACGAAGTTTTTCGTTCCATGCGCGGACCAGTTCGCCCCAAGGGAACACCACCGCCAGACGACCGACGAGCATATCCGAAGCGTCTTCGGTCCGGGGAAGTTCCCAACCCGCCCAGACGGCCGGTTTACTGGGTGCGGGAACAATCTTTTCCATGTCTGCAAGCGTCGGTGGTTCAAACGTCGGACCAACGCCCGAGCCGCCTCCCGTCAATGGTTTGTACGGCAGACCAAAATCACAGCAGGTCAAACCGGTGAACGGTTCGCGACGAAGCATGGCGAACTCCTCGGGCCAATTGGGCAGATCGGGCTCGACGACCTCGACATCGTCGATCCGTCTGCGAATCGCCTCCGCAGCCTGAAGCAGGCGATCGTCGGCCTCCATCGGCGAAACCACTTCATCGCCGATACCCAACGGGCCGGGCACTTTTACCAGTCGGGGCGAAGATGAGACCCAGTGGGAAAGCGCGTAGACAAGCAGCAGAACGCAAATTGCCAACACGCCTTTTTCGACGTGTCGTTCAAATACGCTGACTTCCGTATCCTTGGCCATTTCGGCCTCCTGTAAAGCTCACACTTACTTGCTGCAATCTTCCTATAACGCCGGCATCAACGCCTCGTCGTCCTGGGCTTCTGCATCCTGGCCAGGTCCCTTTTACGAAGAACGGAGGAATTTTTGGCGTATAGCACCTTGAGGACATCCACCGGCATCAACGGCGGGTACTTGTCCGACCATGCACCTTTTTTTCGGATACCGGCACCTTCGACCCGCTTGTCGGGATCCCATCGCCCGCGGGTCCAATCGGACAACATCACGAACTCGCCGTAGATGGTCACCTGCATGACAGGATCGGTGCCGAAATAATACCGATCGTCGCCCGCCCGGTCGTTTGCACGCGCCGTGGAACGGGTTGTCTTCGTTCCAATCTGGATTATTTCGGTCTGGAGCACCGTATGGTAGCTGCGTCCCTGGAGATTCTTCATCAGCAGCGGCAGGTGCCGCGTGGGCATGATCACGGTGAACTTGTAGTGGACTACCTCGAATTTCCGGTTCGTGCTGCGACCGGTAAACCCGATCGTTTCTCCCGACGATGTGCCGCCTGCCCTTTCCAAGGGGCCGGGCATACCCGGCTCAAACTCCGGGCCGCGCGGTCCGCCGGGGCCTGGACCTGGACCTGGGCCGGGGCGGGGAGATACCCTGCCACGTGACAGTATCGGCGCCGCGCCGGCACGCACGTAGTAATTTTCGTCGACATCGACGCTTACCAGTCGTTTGACGGCCGCGACACTCACGCGAGGCCGCTTTGGTTTGGGGGTGTCCCGCTCGAGGGCGATGTTGTTCGTGTCCCTGATTGCGCCAACGATGTCTTTCTGCACCAGCAGGTTCACAAAACTTCGCCACAACTCAACGTCCGTCGCGCCGACCCGCTCGACCGGGAAGACCATGTCGAAAGATCCCAGCGTCGCATACGTCACGCCCGCGCGAGAATGGAACAGCACAGAGGTTTCGAAACCTTCCACCTTGGCCTGATCCTCGACGTTCCTGGTCTCCTCGCCCCTCGGCGCCCTGATGACGATCCTGCCATCGCCCGGAATAGCGCCGCGAGGCTCCATCGGGGCAACGGGGGCTACGGGGGCAACGGGAACGCCCAGGCGACCGGCTGCGTCGTCACGCTCCGCATCCAACACCCGGCGGTGTCCGCTCGCCTTGATGCGATGCCTGGCCTTGTCAACTTCCACCTTGATCTCAGCGTCTGTTGGAGGGCGCGTGGCCTCCAACTCCTTCAGCAACGCTTTGAGCTCCTCGATGTATTTTTTGGTTACCTCGAACCCGAGGGCGTATTTTCCGTAAAGTTCCCGGTCGATCGGGAACGCGGGAACCATTTCGACCTTGTTCGCGTCGTCCCGCTTCGGAACTTTCAACATGTCGAAACGGTTCGAGTTCCATTCGACGATCTTGTTGCCGATTTCCTTGGCGCGACCCTGTACGGCCTCGACACGCCTCTTCTCGGCCTTGA
This sequence comes from Planctomycetota bacterium, assembly GCA_024275995.1. Classification (GTDB taxonomy): domain Bacteria; phylum Planctomycetota; class Phycisphaerae; order SM23-33; family SM23-33; genus JAJRYB01. The sequence goes on from JAJRYB010000004.1 coordinate 31,392, forward strand.
CGGTGAGCAAATTCGCCTTGCTGTGGAAAAGGCTCTTCAGATCTTGCGCCGCTTTTTCCCGCGGCGCCTGCCTCTCGTCGACAAGCCCGCTCTTACTGAACGAACCTATCAGCAGGATCACGCCGACGACGGCAGTCACGACCGCCACTATCACCAGAAACAGGTTTCGCCTTACGAATTCCATAACAGTACACTCCCGGGCATCAGCGCCCGTCCTTAATCCGTCTCGTTTTTCGCGATCCCATCGTCCTCGACGCGCACCATCCACGTCAGTGTGAACCGCGTATCATTGACGCTTTCCTCACCCGTGAGCGGATCGGGCACCTTCGGCCCCTGCTCGGTTTTGTCCCCATCCGTTCGCGGACCTCCAGTCAGGGGCCCGGTCAGCATGTCGCTCGGGCGACCAGCAGGCCTTGCCACGACGCCGGTTCTGCGACCCGCCGCCTCGCCGACCTGTTTGAGTTCCAGGCGAAACTCTCCCACCACCGACAACGACGGCAGCGTAACGGAGATTTCCTGGATCCTGCGTTTCAGCAGGTTGTTGATAAGCGTATTGGCGTCGTTTTTGCTCAGCGGCGTCCACCCTTTCATCGACAGGAGGAAGCCGGGCTTTGCTCTTCCGGTGGTTGTCGCGCGGGAGATCCGGCGTCTGTCTCTACCAGCCGGAGCGGCAGACGCCGCCGAGTCCTCCGGGCGCAGAGCCGTATCGATGTTATCGTAAAACTTCGCGGTCAGACCTTCAATCACGATGATCCGACGCTGCCGGCGTTCGATGTCTGTAAACTTCTTCAACATCGAGTCGCGAAGCTTCCCGGCGTCCAGCCGCCCTATTGCCGCCAGGATCGATTGAGCGTTCCTCAGGCCCGCTAAAAGAGACTCGCGCTCCGCCGGGTCGCTTACGTGCCGAATAGCCTCGACCTTCGCCTGCTCGCTCTGCACGAGCTTGATCCGCTCCAGGCGCATCTTCTCGTCTGGCAGGTTCTCCAGGCCGTCCAGAATCTTCCGATCACGCACGGTCATCGGACCCATCGTTACGTCCAGGATAGATCGCGACACGAGCGAATGAACGGAAGGCCAGAAGCTTCGATAACCAAACAGGTTACGGAATAATCCGATCTCTTTCTCTTCGCTGGTGCCCTGGTTGCGGAGGCGGTTGAACTCGGCCCTATAGCCCTCGTACTCCTGTATGATAGATTGCGCCTGGCGAAGTTTGCTCTCCCCTTCAGCGAAGGTTCCGGCATCCAGGTTCGCCCGATATAGCGGGCCCGCCAGCGACGCCAGGATCAATGCCGCCGAGGCTGCAAACCAGGGCCTCTTGCGACGCCAGGCGCGATGCCGGGCAATCGCGACCGGAAGCAGGTTCGTATTGACGGCCGTCTGCTCCAACCCCTGAAGCGCCAGCCCGTACGCCACGGCAAAAGACGGCACGTTCTCGGTGAACGTCGGGGCGTTGACGGCAGGGGATGTGTCGAGATGATTGTAGCTGTCAATGCGCGCGACCGGAATGCCCAAATTCTGTTCGAGGAATTTCTGGAGCCCCGGAAGGCGGAAACCGTTACCAAGTCCGACCAGGCGGGCAAAGCGACTCTCACGGTGCAGCGACGTATAGTATCCTATGGACCGCTGGATTTCCTGAACGAGGTCCGCGAACACCGGACGCATAGCCTGGAAAATCTGGCGGGCGTACTTGCTGCTTGCGGCGGTGCGTTTCAACCGCTCCGCCTTGGAGAACGACAGCTTGAACGCACGCACGAGCGCCTCGGTGAAGTTGTTCCCACCGATCTGGATGGTCCGTGTCCAGATGCGGGCGCCGTCGGCGATGACAAGGTCGGTCTTGTTCGCACCCACGTCCGCCAGCAACGTAGCACCGTCGGCAGAAGCCTGTCCGTCGAACACCATGAAGTTGTAAAGCGCCAACGGCGCCATCTGCACGATGTCCACGTCCATCGCAACTTCGGCGAAGTGTTCGAGCATGTTCCCGACGTCAGTGCGTTTCATGGCGAAAATACCCACTTCCACGTCGGGCGAGTCGGGGTCCTCGAACGTCTGGTAACGCCAGATGACCTCATTGATGGGAAATGGGATCTGCTGCTCCGCCTCGAAACGAACAATGTCCGGGACGCGCTTGGCCTCGACGGGGGGAAGCTTCACGAACCGCGTGAAGCTCGTCTGGCCCGGAACCGATACCACCAGTGCCGAACCGGCAACGTGGTTGCGGGCAAGGAATTGCTCCAGGGCGGTACGAATGAGCTGCCGACGGTCCGCGTCAGGCTGGGAAAGAATCTTCGGATGCTCTATGATGTCAAACGCCTCGACCCGAAGCTCGCCGTCCACATCGCGAAGCTTCAGGGCCTTGAGAGCACACTGACCTATATCGATGCCCCACACACTCTTCGCTGTCGCCATAACCACTCCTTGGCACTACGGACATTAACCGCCTGCCGCGGACGCGCACGGTATCCTTGCGCCCACAAGGCCCTTACTCGTCGACGAACATCCGGGCAATTGCCACAATGATTCTTGAACGGTTTCGTATAATATGTACTTCGTACACGAACAGCAATCTTACTTTAGAGCAATTCGCGATTGAAACGCCATGCTCGTATTTCGCATAGTAACATTAGGCTGCAAGGTCAACCAGTACGACGGCTGCGCAATCAGCTCCGCGCTGCGCGCCGAGGGGCTTTCACCAGCCAACGACGGAAACCCAGCCGACCTTACGGTCATCAACACCTGCTGCGTAACGTCGACCGCGATGCGCAAAAGCCGGCAGGCCATTCGGCGTGCGGTCCGCCGTGCGCCGGAGGCGTTCGTACTCGTCGCGGGATGCTACGGCGATTACGATCCGCAACGAATCGGGCAGGTTCTTTCGGAACTGAACGTGCCTCGTCAAAATCGCCTCGTCGTCGGACACCACGACGACCTGGCGAAACACATCCGCTTGCTCATACGAAAGTTACGCCTCTCCGGAGTCGACCGGAAAACGCCTTCGCACTTACCTGGCAGCTCGGCCGGTGCTGGGGGGGATGACATACGTATGAGTGCGGAATGTATCACTTCTCGCCCGACCGCCGGTGGGTCTATAAGAACGCGCCGAATGGAAGCGGTCAAGGATAATGTCAGCCAGGAAACCCTCGGACCAATCGAGCGGTTCGGCGCTCACCAGCGTGCGTTCGTGAAGGTCCAGGACGGGTGCGATGCGTTCTGCTCGTACTGCATCGTGCCGTTCACCCGCTGCCGCGTACTCTCGAAGGACATGGATTCCGTCGAGAACGAATGCCGTCGACTCGTCGCAAACGGGCACAGGGAAATTGTGCTGTGCGGCGTATTTCTTGGCGCATACGGACGGACGACCGCGATTCGCCGGCGGTGGGATACTGCGCCGTCCATGCTGCCCGCGCTGATCGAGCGAATCGGCGGCATTGAAAATCTCTGGCGTCTGCGCCTGAGCAGCCTGGAACCTGCCGACGTGACGGACGAACTGCTTGCGTCGGCGGCAGGCTTGCCGAACTTCGCGCCGCACCTGCACCTGCCGCTCCAGAGCGGCTCGGCCGATATCCTGCGACGAATGAACCGCCAGTACACGCCGGACGATTTTCTGCGATCTGTCGATCGCCTGCGAGGGGCGTTCGATCGGCCCGCCGTCACAACCGACATAATCGTGGGCTTCCCCGGCGAAAGTGAAGAGGATTTCCGACGGACGCTGGACATCGCGCGCAGCGTCGGGTTCGCCAAGATCCACGCTTTCCCGTTCAGCCCCATCCGCGGGACCGTCGCCTGGCGGCGCCGCGCCGAGGCGCCTCCTTCGGACGTCGTGAAGGATCGCCTTTCACGCCTTTGCGCGGTGGAAGCTGAAACCGCAGCCGCATTCCGCCGGCAATTTGTGGGCGAGACGATGGAAGCCCTGGTCGAAAGCGGCGCAGGACCCCGTGGCGACCGCAAGGCGATGACGGACCGCTACATGACCGTCGAGTTTTCGCACCCCGAAACGCACGCCGGCGACCTGACGGGGCAAGTGGTGAGCGTTCGCGTCACCGCCGTGACGGACGAAGGCCTTTCCGGGCGACGCGAAAGCGTTATCGCTTAGCCCCCTTGCTCTCGAAGCGCCTCGCCGGTACATTCGCACCCATGTCCGACGAGAGAGAACATCTCATCAGTGCAGCCGAGCAGTTGCTCGCCATCGAAGACCTGCTCGGCGGCAAATACATGCCCGCTGTGCGAAACCCCCTGCCGGAAATCGAACCATCCGCACTGCCACCGGCCGCTCTTATCGGAGAAGATACGATGACGCCGGAGGATAAAACCCGTGAGTTGGCGGCAATGAACGACGGTGAGGTGAAAAACTGCCGGCGATGCCCACTGGGTAAATCGCGGACGAACACCGTTTTCGGCGAGGGTGATCCCAACGCCGAACTGGTTTTCGTGGGCGAGGGACCGGGCGCGGACGAAGACCGCACGGGCAGGCCCTTCGTGGGTCGGGCGGGCGAGCTGCTCACGAAGATGATCCTCGCGATGGGCCTGACGCGCGAGCGGGTGTTTATCTGCAACATCGTAAAGTGTCGCCCGCCGGGTAATCGCGCCCCGGCTACGGAAGAAGTGGACGCCTGCTGGGGCTACCTCGTGCGACAGCTGCAAATTATCCGTCCGAAGGTTATCGTCACGCTGGGCAACCCCGCCACGCAGAACCTGCTCGACACGCGGACGGGAATTACGCGCCTTCGCGGGCAGTGGCAGAAACTTCCCGATCTCGGCGAGGGGCTCGGCGGCATCGACGTTATGCCTACCTTCCACCCGGCCTATATCCTGCGACAATACACGCCGGAAAACCGAGGGAAGGTCTGGGACGATCTCCAGAAAGTCCTGGTCAAACTGGGCATGGAACTGCCGAAGAAACAGTAGGGGAAGACAGACTATGAAATTCGCACGTCTTACAGCATGCATTCTGGGCGCTTTCGCGATGTTGAACATCCTGGGGGGGGGGGTTGCTGCGTCCCGGATTCGACGCGAACGTCTGGTGGATCGACATGCGGGCACTTCCTGGCTGGCTGGGCGCGGCGATTTTGCTCACCGGATCGTCGGCGCTGCTGACGATGGCAATTCTCCCTCGAATGTCTCGGAAAGCTCGGTTGCTGATTGCGGTTCCCGTCGCGACGATGCTGACAATATGCCTGTGCAACGCAGCCGTGTTTTACAGCCTGGTCCTCTCCGGTGAAATCCACACCGCCCTGATCGTTCCCCTGTCGCTACCAATCGCGGCGATGCTGGCGTGGATCCTTCGATGCATCCACGCCGCCAGGTCGGTGCCGCTTCGTTCCAGCGGGCGCGCCGCCAGATGGGTTGTCACGGCAGTTCTTGCGGGCGCCATCCTGCTTTCGATACCGTTGGCGCAGATGTTCTGCTTCGGCAAGACGGACTATCGCCGAAATGCCGACGTTATCGTGGTATTCGGCGCCGGCGTTTATGCCGATGGAAGCATGTCACTGGCGCTGGCGGACAGAATGCGAACGGCGATTCGCCTGCACAAGCAGGGCTACGCCGAAGCGATGGTCTTCTCGGGCGGGCCAGGGCAGGGTAGCGTCCACGAAACTGAAGCGATGCGCCGTATGGCGATCGAACATGGCATTGAACCGGAGGCTATCTTCCTCGACCGCAACGGGCTGAACACGCGCGCTACAGTCGCCAACACATGTGCGATGTTCGACCGCACCCGCTGGCGGCGCGTGCTGGCGGTCAGCCACTTCTACCACCTGCCCCGAATAAAGATGGCCTATCAGCGCGCCGGGTTGGAAGTATTTACGGTTCCCGCAAAAGAAACACGACCTCTCAATGCGATGGGATACTTCATCGCCCGCGAGGCGGCCGCTTGGTGGGCCTACTACCTGCGCCCGCTGGCAGCGTGAGGACCGCCGGCTGCGCTAATCTTTTTCGCCAGGTCTTCCGAAAGCTTCGTAGCGTCGTTGGGATACGTTCCACCCGGCGGGTTCTGCCCGGCGAAACCGTTGCTGTGGATGTGGCTGCCATCATAAGTGTGATATGCGTCCTGGTCCATCTCGATCCATGTCCCGCCTGCCGTCTCGAACCGCCGGCGGAAGTCCGCCTCGTCGAAGCCGCTCTTTTCGCCCTCCAACTTCACCATCGCGGCGCACGAAGGCACGCGAAACGCGTACACGCGAATACCACCTTTGCGCCAGCGACGCACCGCCGCTGTGATATTTGCAATCGCCCGCTCGCAGACCTTGTTATTCTCGAAGATATTTTCGTAAGCCCGAAGCGCCTTGCGCGGCATCTGCGGAACACGAGTGCCTGCAACCCATCCGTCGGCGTGGTAAAATTCGTAGTAGCGTCGTTTGGCGGGCTTCGGAAAAATACCGCGCCACAGGTCGCGTAGTGAGAGCGGCTCGAAGAACGCGATCAACGGCGACGGTAGAGACGCCATCAGCGCCGACTGCGTCGACAGTTCCCGCCGGGCGCTCAGGAAACCGTTGTCGCGCATCGCAGACGGCGTCAGCGAGTGCGGTGTAATTCCCAATACGATCGTACGGTTCGCCCTCCCTGCCTCCAGCACGCTCTCAATCGCCGAGAGATACTCCTTCGAATAACCCGACGAGTTGAACCCGAAATTCACGACGCGAACCGGGCCCAGTTTTTTTCGCATCACTTTTTGCATCGCGGCCGGGCTTACGGACCGGTATACGCGGGAATCGCCCGCCACCACCATGTCCGCCACGCCTCGCCACGCCGCCTTCCGCAGCCAGAATACCTGCGGATACACGCCCCAGTTCGTTCCCGCGGGGCGCAGCAGGCCGGCGCCCACGATCAGCGCGACGGCGAGGCAGGCCGTAACCGTCATGCGGTCTCTCAGGAACCGCCAGAGAACACTCGTTCGTCGCATTTCGGTTTCCGGGACGGCTTCCGGCATAAAAATCCTCGTCAGAACTGTCAGAACTGAAAATATATGAACGCGATGCCGGGCCCGCGAAGGTACACGCACGCGGCTATCAGCGCGGCAA
>JAJRYB010000036.1 GCA_024275995.1 Planctomycetota bacterium
AGCGTCGCCGTATTGAAAAGGGAACTTCTGAAAAAGCTGCCACACTGAGGACGCAGAGTCGTACAGAGATCAAACAAACAATGCTTTTGTTTTCAGGGTTCTCTGTGACCTCTGTGTCGGGTTGTTTTTCAGAGATCCCAAATAAAATAATGCCCGGAATACTGGCTATATCGTTTCTTCTACCGGCGGTTCTCGGCGCGACGGTCGCGGCCGCGGCGCCGATCGTCATTCATCTCATCATGCGCACCAAGCCGCGACGGATCCAGTTCCCCGCGATGCGGTTCGTGCGAAAAACGCATCGCGCCAACCTGAGCATGATGCGCCTCAAGCACCTGCTGCTTCTGCTTATGCGGATGGCGATAATCGCGCTGCTGGCGGTGCTGATAGCGCAGGCCCGAATCCCCGAGTTCCGCACCGTCGCCGATGACAGCAAGCCGGTGATGGCGGCGATAGTAATCGACAACAGCGGCTCGATGGGCTACCGGCATCGCGGCAGGACCATCCTCCGCAAGGCGAAACGAATCGCCCGCGAGCTGGTGGAATCCCGTCCTCCCGGCTCGCGATTCGCGATTTTCGCCACGTCCTCGTCGAACGCCGCGGCGAGCTTCCTCAGCGGAAAAGAGCACGTGGAAACGCAGATACTGGACGTTCCGCAGACCGCCGGGGACGCCGCGGTCGCCGAGGCGCTTCGCCAGGCGGTCTTACTGTTCGGCAGGAACGCCGCCGGCGGCGCCGGCGGAAAATTCCGCCGGGAACTCTACCTCATAACGGATTTCACCGCCCAGGGGTTTCGCAAGGACCTGAGGCTTCGGGACACCGGGGATACGAACTTCTTTATCGTCAACTGCGGCGCGGGTGAAGACGCCAACGTCGCGCTCGGTAATCCATCGCTCACCCGCACGTCGACGCCGGTCAACACCGAGACCGTCGTGGCGGTGAATGTGAGCAGCGCGACCTTCGGCGGCGAGATGACCGTCCGCGTGGAACTGGACGGTAAAAGCGAAGGGATCAAGACGGTGCGCCTTCCGGTGGGTGGAATGGTGACGGCGGAGATTCCGGTCCGGCCGAAACGCTCCGGCGTGGTGCACGGGCGGGTGCTGCTGGGGCAAAAGGATCCGCTGGAACTGGACAACGTCCGCTACTTCACGCTTATCGTGGGCGCACCTACGCGAATGCTGATCGTCTCGGACTCGACGACGATCGGGCAGAGCGGCTTCCTGATGGCTCTTGCCGTCGCGCCGCAATCCGGCGTCTCGGACGGCGGATGGGTCAGGCGCAAGACGATCCTCGCCGACAAGCTGAACGCCCGGAGTCTTTCCGGGGTTCATCTGGTGCTCGTCGCGGACGTTTCCCGCTTCTCGAAAGCCCAGTGGCAGATGCTGGAAAGATACGTCCGCAAGGGCGGGCGCCTGTGGGTCGTCGCCGGGGAGCTTATGTCCAACTCCTCGTACAATTCCGTAGAGGCCCAGCGTGTGATGCCGGTTTCACTCAAACCGCTGGAACTGCTCGCCAGGCCTGTAAGCTGGGCGGACGATAACCTCGATCATCCGATGCTCGCACCGCTGGACCGCCAGGACGTCTTCCCGCTGTCGGAGGTCCGATGCCGCCGGCGGTTCGCCATAGGGCAGGTGGCGCCGGATGCGAAGGTGGTGCTGAAGTTTTCCGACGGGGTGGCGGCCGTGGCGTCACGCAGAATCGGCGAAGGACTCAGCGTGTTCTGGAACTTCTCGCCGGTGCGGAAGTTTTCCAACCTTGCCCGATGGGCGCAGTTTCCGGTTTTCGCGCAACATACAGCCCGGTATCTCACCAGGCTCGACGAGCGGAAGACCGCCTACCTGTGGGGTTCGACGGTAACGATACCGTTTCCCGTGGGACTGAGATCGGCAGTAGCCACCGTTCGCCGGCCTGGTGAGAAGCGCGAAGAACCGCTCGCACCGTCCGGTAGCGGCCGAGTGGTCACCGTGAGGGCGGACCGGGTGGGGCATTTCCAGATCACCTTCACCGAAGGGCAGAACCGTCAATCGGCGGGTTTCAGCGTTAACGCCGATCCGCGCGAGAGCGATCTTACCGCCGCCGACGCCGGGCGGGTGGAGGCTATGTTCCCTGCGGGCCGACTGGCGATCGTGAGCGGCGCGGACGAAATTTCGTCGAAACGGCAGATGACGACGCAGTCGCTGGACCTTTCCGTTCCGATTCTCCTGTGCGTGCTTGTGCTGCTGACGGGAGAGTCGTTCTTTGCGAACCGGTTCTACCGTCGCGCCGGTGAGGTTACCGGCGGCGAAAACCCGACGGCATAGGAAACGGCGCCCATGCGATTGATTATTGACCGTCGCATGTGCGCCTGCTACGTTGTGGCGAACCCACAGGCTGGAAGTTATGTGCGGCCAGGCCGTTCAGGAAGGAAACGCAGGCGATGCCCAGAAAACCGTTCATCGATCTGTCCACACTTGATGAGAGCCGGCTCCAGGCGACCAGGGATGAAATCTACGAGGTCAACCCGCATCGATTCGAGTTCCAACTATTGGACGGGATTTACTTTCACGATTGGGAGGCGGGCCTGTCCGCCGGTTTCCGGAACGTTCGCGACGACGAGTTCTGGGTCCGCGGGCACATTCCGGGACGTCCGATCTTTCCCGGTGTTCTCATGCTGGAGACGGCGGCGCAGCTCGTGAGCTATTGCGTCATGAGCCAAAAACCCGACGGCGGCTTTCTGGGCTTCGGGGGCGTTGACGACGTGAAGTTTCGAGGAGCGGTCGTGCCGGGACAGCGGGTCATCATGCTGGGCAAGATGCTCGAGAACCGCCAGCGGAGGTGCATCGGGGCGACCCAGGCGTTCGTGGACGGGAAAATGGTCTACGAGGGAACGATTACCGGCCTGTGGCTGTGATTGACAGCGTTTTTTACCACGAAGGTCACGAAGGCCACAAAGAACACAAAAGATTTTGTGTCAGAAGCAATTACGGCAATATTGCGATTTATATAAAGAAGGGGCCTGTAATTCAGTAACACTGTGTTTTGACAAGCATTTCATCTTTGTGAGCTTTGTGAACTTTGTGGTTATAAAATCTGTGGACTAAATAGCCAATACCGGAATGAAAATGTCCGAACAGGACAAGTGGTTCGACGGCCAACTCGATCTCGTTCCGCCCGTCGGTGACGAACAACTCGCCAAAGTTCCCCCCAGGCGCGGCGTGGTTCTGCTGGAGGCGTCCGGCGGGGAGGCGATTCTCGTTTTGACGGCTGCGGACATCCGAGCGCGCCTGCGGACCCGTCTCGGAGAGCCCGACGAAAATGCGGGCGCAAGACGGGTGGACCTGCGGCAGATCACGCGTCGGGTCCTGTGGCGGCTTGCGCCGAGCCATTTCGAGTGCGACCTGAAATTGCTCGAGCTGGCGTCGCGGACCTGGCCGAGGCGGCTTGCGGACCACGTTTCGTGGCGACCGGCGTGGTTCGTCCATGCGGACGCGGAGGAAACGTATCCGCACTTCCAGCGGACGCGCGACGTATTCAGCCGAGATGGGAAATACGTCGGACCCTTCCCGGACGGACGGTCGGCTGGGCGCTTCGTGGATGCCCTGCAGGACGCTTTCTATCTGTGCCGGGATTTCTCTTCGTTACGAAAGGCGCCTGCCGGTTCGCGCTGCGTGTACGCCCAGATGGGTCGCTGCCTCTGTCCGTGCGATGGAAGCATGTCCATGGAAGATTACCGCGGCGTTGTGGCGCGTGCGATGGACTTCGCCGCGGGGAGTCGCGATGATTTCGCCGGCGACCTTCGCGCGCGGATGAAGCAGGCGGCCGGGACCCTTCAGTTCGAACGTGCGGCCGAGTTGAAGGCCCGCATCAAACGGCTCGCGGATTTCGACGCGCCGGCGTATCGCCACGTCGCGACGGCGGAGGAGTTCCGGTTCGTGATCGTCCAGAGCGGCTTCAACCGTCAGCAGGCAAGGACGTTCCTTGTCAACGGCCCGCGCGTCGAGGAGGGTAAGTCCCTGGCGTACCCTCCGGGTAAGGGCGAATTGTCGCGCCTGGTGCGGGCGATGAACAAAATAAGCGGCGCCGCGGACCCGGACGACGAAACGGGTCGCTATCGCATGGGGCTTGTCGCACACTACCTGTTGAGCAGCGAGAGGCGCAGGGGGCTGATGCTCCGCTGGCGGGATGATATGGATGCCGACGATCTCGCCAGGGCGATCGAAGGCGCCGCCGACCTGCTGAAACTTCGCGCCGCGAAAAAGAGGAAGAAGGGGAAGAAAGCCGGCCGCTGACCGCTGCCTGCCCGCCGAAGCCTTGGCGAAGGCGGGAAAGCTTTCCACGCATCAGGTCTGTCCGATACAATGCCTGTTCCCTCATGAAACGAATCGTACAGGCAATTCGGGATCACATTCCCCGTCGCCGCCGCCGCTTCTGGCGGTACGTTTCCCCGCGCCGGCGCGGGCTTGGCGTCATTGTGCTCGCGCTGCTCGTGACGCTGGTGTACGGATACTGGTACCTTACGAACAACGAGCGCGTCCGTCACCAGGCAGAGAGCTACCTGCGAAGGGTGACCGGCGTTCACGTAACCGTTCACGACGCGAAGTTTCGCCTGTTCGGTGGAATCGTGCTCAAGGGCGTGCGCCTTTACGTTCCGGGAGACAGCCCGGACCAGCCGTTCCTCGTCGCGCCCAGGATTGTCCTGAGGCACAACCCCGCGGCGCTGCTGGGCGGGCAGCTCCGCCCGACCGACATACTTTTTATCGGACCACAGGTAACGCTCGAACACGATACCGCTTCGGGGGTGACCAACGCCCAGCGTCTGCTGGACCTGATCCGTCGCCAGCAGGCGTCGTCCAGCCAGCAGGCGGTTCCCGCGCATCTGCCGTCGATCCGCGTGCGCAACGGCAGGTTGCGAATCATTCGTCGCGACGGGCAGCTTCGCCATTTTGTCCGGGAGGCGCCGCTGAACCTTTCGGCGAGGCTGGAGGAGAGGAACGTCTACACGATGACCTTCGAGTCCAGCCTGTCCGGAAAGGGCGGCATCGAGCAGGGGCGTCTGCGGATGAACCTTGCCACGGGCGACGTGACCGGCATGGGAACGGTTCCCGACGTCTCGGGCCTGCGCGGCGTGCTTCCGGACGAATACCGCAAGTGGCTGGACCGTTACCAGCTCTCCGGAGGCGCGCAGGTGATCGTACGATCGGGATCATCGAGCGATCAAAAATATTTCTTCGTCGAGCTGCGGGACTTCTCGATGAGGCTTCCGGACAGCGAGGGCGGGTTGAAATTATCCAACGTCAACGGGTTGCTCCGGTTCGACCGGTCCGGCGCGACGCTGGTCCGGCGGCGCGTAAAGCGCAAGGGACGAATAATCATGGAGGGCGTCACCGGGCGGATCCCGCAGGCCCGGGGCGCAAAGATCGAGATGTGGGGCAGCTACGACGGATACGAATCGCACAGCCCGTTCGAAGTGCACGTTCGCATCAAGGACATGGAGTTCCCATCGCCGGGGGCTGCTACAGGGGAGCTTGCCGAGGCGCTGAAGAATTTCCGCCGGCTGTACCAACCGACCGGTCCCATGGACCTGGAGGTGGACTTCCAGAGAAACGCCGAAGGCGTCCTGTCGTACGAGGGGCTTGCCCAGGCCAAGGGCATGAGCGTCTATCCAAAGGAGTTTCCGTATCGGTTCGGAAATGTTCGCGGGAAGATCCGCTTTTCAAAAGGAAGCGTCGAGACCGATGGGCTTGAAGCGTCCCGCGGAAAGGCGCGGTTCGTGCTGAAAGGGCGTCTGCCGTACTACCTGACGAGCGCCTACGACGTTACCATCGTCAGCCGTGACGCCCTGCTCGACGCCGAGTTGAGAAACGCCCTGCCGGACAATTTCCAGATGATCTGGGACAAGCTCAGCCTGCGGGGGTCCACCGGTGCGACGGTGCGCCTCTTTCGTCTGAAAGACGACGGTAAGGAGGACGCGGAAGTCACGATCGAAGCGGACGGGAAAGCGTCCATGAGCTACGAAGTGTTTCCGTACCGGATAAACAATCTTTTCGGCGAGGTCCGTATCGTCGGCAACGAGGTGCGGATCGATTCCATGCACGGGCGTCGCGGAAAAATGACCTGCCGGATTGAAGGAACGCTCAGGGACGTGGACAAGCCGAACGCGTCGGTCGACCTGGACATACGGGCGAAGAACTTCGCGCTGGACAAGTACCTGACCAGCGCGCTTCCCAGGGCGACCCGCGCCGCCGTCGAGTCGCTGCATCCGAGCGGTCTGGCGAGCGAGGTTCGCGTGAAAGTTACGCAAAAGCCCGGTGGGAAGGTCACCCACAGGATCGACGCCACGCTCAAGAGCGGCAGGTTCCGTTTCGAGTCGTTCCCGTACGAGGTGACGGACCTTTCGGGCGAACTGACGATTCTTCCGCAGCGTGTGATAATCAAGGACCTTCGCGGCGTGCACCGCAAGACGCCCGTGCTCATCAACGGATCGGTTTACCTGCGGGACGATCTGCTTGGCGTTGACCTTTCCGTACTGGCGAAGAACGTGTTGCTCGACAGGGAGCTTTTCGATGCGCTGCCCCGGGACGTTCGCAGCGTCTGGCGGACGTTCTCGCCGTCGGGTCTGGCCGACGTTGACTTGGCGATCCGGCACGATGCGGGACAAGCCGGAGGCAAGTTCGATTACGGCCTGACGATCGACGCCCGTGGCGTCGATGTGACGTACCGCGAGTTTCCGTACACGTTTCGCTCTCTTACCGGGCGCGTTATCGTCAAGCCCGGAAAGATCGTGCTGGAGAACCTGCTGGCCAAACAGGGCAGGATGTCCACCGCGATCAGCGGAGAAGTTACACTCGGCGAGTTCAGGGACGAGGCGAGGCTGTCCATCCGGGCGAGTAACATCCCGATCGACAAGGAGCTTCTCGGCGCCCTGCCGCCGACGCTTGGTCCCCTGACGAAGCGGCTTCGTCCGGGAGGGGAGTGCGATATCAACTTCCGCGATCTGCGCGTGGTCCACACACGCGCCGCTGCGACGAGCCGGCCTGCCACTACCGGACCTGTCACCGCCGTCACCTGGTCCGTCCGTGCATCCGGAAAGCAAGGCGACGCCGGCGAGGCGAAACCGGGGCAAAAACAAAAACCTCCGGGACTGATCGTTCTGCGGGACGCTGTCGTGGACTTCGGTTTCGGCCCGCGGCGGGTATCGGGCAAGCTCTACGGCGTGGCGTCCGGAATCGACGGCGCGGTGCAACTGGACGCCGCCCTGTCGCTGGAAGAAGTATTCGTCGGCGATCGAAGGCTTTCCGATATCACCTGCAAGGTCGTAAAAGGACCGCGGAGCAACGTCGTGCAGGTCAAGGATCTCGTCGGCAAGGTGCACGGCGGCAAGTTCGCCGGTTACGCGCAGGTGGACCTGTCCGATCCGCTGCGATATGGGCTGAGGCTTTCCGTGGCCAATATAAGCCTCTACGAGCTGTTCAACGCCGGTATTACGGACCCCGGGAAGAAGCTCAAGGTCCAGGGGTTCCTGGACGGGAACATTCAACTGCTCGCGTCGGTGGGCGATAAGCCCACCCGACAGGCCTCCGGCGTACTGCGGATCACCAAGGCGAAACTCTACAAGATGCCGGTCCTGCTGGGCCTGATCCAGGTTATTTACCTGGCGCTTCCGGGTGACTCGGCCTTCACGGACGGCCTGATGACTTACCGCCTGCGCGAGGGTAAACTTATTTTCGACGAGATATATCTCGTCGGCCCTGGGATGAGCGTTGTGGGTTCCGGAACGATGGACACCGCGACCGAGAAGTTGAAGGTCAGTTTTCTTTCAGGACCGCCCGGAAAACTGCCGCGAATCGCCAGTATCGAAGAACTTCTCGGAGGCATCCTTCGCGAGATCGTGGAGATCCAGGTTACCGGAACGCTCAGCAAGCCCCGCATGCGCGCTGTTCCGCTGCGAACGCTGGAAGACGCGGTACGCCGGCTGCTGAATCCCAGCCGGGACGATTAGGCATCAGGGACTTGAAAAACGGGCATCGGGCAACAGGCATAGGGCATCAGAAGCCCCCTGCATTACAGGGGGATATGGCTGGGATACGATCGGTTACATTATTAACAAAGCCCCTTCCAGGGGCGGCACAAATTCAGGCATGAAAAAGGGAGCTTTAATCAATGCCGAAAGCGAAAGTGGGAATCATCGGTGGAAGCGGACTGGGAGACAGCCTTTGTGCGTCGGCCAAGGGCAGGCCGGTAAACGTATCGACGCCGTTCGGAACGCCTTCCAATACGATCATCGAGGCTGAGTGGGGAGCAACGCCGATCGCGATTCTTAACCGTCACGGGCCTGGGCACCTTATTCCGCCTTCGAAGGTCAACTATCGCGCGAATATATACGCCCTCAAATCCCTGGGCTGCACGCACGTAATAGCCTCCGGCGCGGTCGGGTCGCTCCGCGAGGAAATCCGCCCGAAGGACCTTGCGATTCCCGACCAGTTGATCGACAGGACCTCCATGCGGGCCTCGTCGTTCTATAACGATTTTTTCGCAGCCCACGTCGAATTCGCCTCGCCGTTCTGCCCGGTGCTTCGCCGTCACCTGCTTGCCTGCTCCGGGTCGGTCTCCGCGAAGGTTCACGACGGTGGAACGTACGTGTGCATGGAAGGCCCGGCCTTTTCCACGCGGGCGGAGAGCGAAATGCACCGCGCCTGGGGCGGCGACCTGATAGGGATGACCGCCATGCCGGAGGCGAAACTCGCGCGCGAGGCGGAGCTTGCCTACGCGCTGGTTGCACTGCCGAGCGATTATGATTGCTGGCGGCCTCATCCGGACGACCTCGACAAACACGAGCTGCTCAGGGAAATTATCGGCAATCTTACCGAGGCGACGGGCAACGCGGTGGAGCTGATCACAGCGGCAGTGGGGCGTTTCGGCGAAATCGCCGACGAGCCGAGCCCGGCCCACGACGCGATGGAAATGGCGATCTGGTCCAACAGGGACATGATCCCTCCCGCGGCCAAGGAGCATCTCGGCGTGCTGGTGGAGAAATATCTGTAACGGTAGTGTCGTTGGGGGCCTGGGTGTTTACCTATAAAAAGGATGCCTCCCGAAGGAGGCGTTGCCCTGCGGAATTCTGTTTCCTTGGTGTGAAAAGCAGTACTCCGAAGCAGGGTCGATTACACTAACAACACTTTACATTATGCCGTCGGCACGTCAAACTCTTTTCGGGTTTTTTTTGAGATTTTGGGATTTGGATTTGTCGGGCATATGACAAGGAAAGGGGCTCTATCGTGGTTGACTACATTCTCGGAATGGACCTGGGAAGCAATTCCGTCGGATGGACCGCCATCGCACAAGACGGCCAAACCTTCCCCGGCGCAGGAAGAATCCTCGCAGGCGCGAGAGTGTTTCCGGAAGGGAAGGACAATCTCAATCAGAAGAAGGAAAAACCGCGAGGACAGGACCGCCGATTTGCGCGTGGCCAGCGAAGAACGCACCAGAGACGAAACCACCGGCGCAAGCAACTATGCAGAGAACTCATTCGGGCGGGACTTTTTCCTGAAAACGGAAATGAGCTTCAAGCAGTCCTTCAGTTTAATCCGTACCCATTGCGTAGAAAGGCCTTGGACAAAAAAATTTCCCCATTCGAATTCGGCCGTGTTCTCTACCACCTCTGCCAACGTCGTGGATTCAAGTCGAACCGCAAGCAGGACAAATCCAAGGAAGACGGGAAGGTAGCCAAGGCGACGGCCGAGTTGCAAAAAGAAATCGACGACGCTGGTTGCCGTACTTTGGGGGAATACCTTGCCGCCATCGTTCCGGAAGATGGTGACAGTTCAGCCCACAGGACCGTAGAACTCCAACGCGCGAGAAACCGCTACACGTTGCGATCTATGTACGAAGGCGAATTTAAGGCACTTTGGGAGGCCCAGCAACAATATTATCCGAAGCTCCTCACAGGGGAACTTCGAGACAAAGTCCACAATGTTATCTTTTTTCAACGTCCCTTGAGTTGGGACAAAGAAAGCATTGGCGAGTGCGAATTAGAGGAAGGCGAAAAACGCTGTGCGAAGGCGCACTGGTATGCCCAGCAATTCCGTATGATTCAGGAAATCAATGCTCTGCGTGTTATTGACTCCGATGGCGAACGGGCGCTTTCTGACGAGGAGCGGTCCACCTTGCGTGAGGCCCTTACTTGCAAAAAAGAGATGACGTTCGACAAAATCCGTCAACTCCTTGGGTTTCTTGATCATCAGAAATTCAATCTTGAAACAGGCGGACAGCGCAAGAAACTAAAGGGGAACGAAGTCGGGGCCATGTTGCAACATAAGCTCCTGAAGCAGTGGTACAAAAACGCCGAGGCCAAACTTCGCTCGAAAATCCACGAAGCACTTGCGGAGATGGAGGATGAAAAAGAACTGGAGAAATTGGTGAGAGATTCCTGGGGCTTGGACGATGAACAGGTGGAAAAACTCCTCAAAATCAAATTACCGACGGGGCGATACAATCTCTCACTCAAGGCTATGAAAAAGATAATGCCCTATCTTGCTGAGGGCATGGTCTTCGCCGAAGCCAAGCTCGCTGCTGGGTACAATCTGTGCAGCAGCGTCGAGACAAAACAATTGCTGCCCCCCGTAGATGAGGCCGTGAACAATCTGACGAATCCTCTCGTCCACCGCGCACTTTCGGAAACGAGGAAGGTCGTCAATTCGCTGATCGCTCGGCTGGGATGCCCCAAAGAAATTGTCGTGGAACTTGCACGCGACATGAAGCTTTCCAAAGACAGACGCCGGGAAGTGTTCTGGGAAAACGTCAATCGCCGGGACGAAAACGAGGAAATCCGCAGCCGTTTGATCACCGAGTGCAATATTCCAAGTCCTTCACGGGATGATGTTATCAAGTATCGTCTCTGGGAAGAATGCAACAAGACCTGCGTTTATACCGGCAGGACGATCCCGAAAAATAAACTCTTTCACACCGGCGAGGTCCAGATCGAGCACATCTTCCCCTATTCCCGTTGTCTCGACGATTCGTATATGAATAAGACGCTTTGCTACGCCGACGAAAACCGCTCACACAAAGGCAGCCGCACTCCCTACGAAGCTTACGGCGAAGATGCCGAATGTTTCGATGCCATCCAGCAACGCATTCGCTGCCTGCCATATCCAAAGCGACGAAAATTCACGCAAAAGGAAATCGACCTCGATCAGTTCGTCCAGCGACAGTTGAACGACACGCGATACATGAGCCGGGCCGCTGTAGGATATCTGTGTATCCTCGGTTGCGACGTACGCAGCGTAAAAGGTGGAACGACATCGGAATTACGCCACCAGTGGGGTCTGAACAGCATCCTAAACCCGCTTGCGCCGAACCAGAAAACGAGAGACGACCATCGCCACCACGCCGTGGACGCAGCCGTCGTCGCCATGACTACCCGATCATTCCTGCAACAACTCTCGACGATCAAGTACAATCCGGAAAAGCTGACTCTTGATCCACCGTGGGAGAACTTCCGCGACGATCTGGCCGAGGTTGTCAATGGAATCAACGTTTCATTCAGGCCGTCCCGAAAACTCGCCGGAGCGCTCCACGAGGAAACCTATTACGGGCCGGGTAGCGGGCCTGGAAAGGCGGTCTATCGAAAACCCGTCGCTGAGTTGACCGGAAACATGGTGGAGGAAATTCGCGATCTTGCCATCCGGAAAATCGTCAAAAAGGCTATCCGCGAGTCAGGCCAGACTCTTAGCGGGTCCGACAAGCTCTCAAAAATACTCGGCGATACCGTCCTGCGCATGCCCTCCGGCGTGCCGATCAAAAAAGTACGCCTCGAAACCACGGAAAAAACGCTCGTTCCTATCCGGCACGACGAAACCGGCAGGGTTATCAAGCTCGTAAAGCCCGGCGGGAACCATCATGCCGAAATATACGAGCTGCCCGACGGCACATGGACGGGACGAGCCGTCTCGCGCTTCGAGGCCCACCAGCGCCTCCGGCGAGGTGAACCGGTCATTTGCCACAATCTCGGAGATGGGTCGAAATTCGTAATGTCACTGTGTATCAATGACATGCTTCATATCACCAAAGACGGCGAGCGAAAACTATACCGTGTGCAGAACACATCCATCAGTTCGCCGCTGTTGACTCTGAGGCTCCACACTGCCGCCCGCACCGACGACAAATCTGATCCGGCAATCAAAGCCACAAGGCATTTGGTTGCAACCTGGGAAAGTTTCAGGAAACTGGAGTCGCAAAAAGTTTCAGTCGATCCTTTGGGGAGGATTCGTCCCTGTAATGATTAAGCGCACCATCGAAATCTCAGGCCGGGGCAATCACCTCTACATCTCGCAGGGGTCGCTCGGAATCCGCCAGGGAAGGCAGATCGTGGCTTCCATCCCGCTGGAAGATATCGGCCTGCTGATTCTCGACGCGCCGGACACCACCTACACCCATCACGTGCTATGGGAAGTTCTCGCAGCCGGGGGCGCTATTATCCCCTGCGGACGCGACCATCACCCGGCGGGGTTGTTCCTGCCGCAGAACAACACGCTTCAGACACAGCGCCTTATATCGCAGGCGAAGGCCCCGCTGCCGCTGCGAAAACGCCTCTGGAAGCAGCTCGTTCAATCCAAGGTCCGCAACCAGGCACGCGTGCTGGAAAGCGGCAGTGCAACGGCAAAGGCGCTGCGCAACCTCGCTACGGAAGTCCGCAGCGGCGATCCGACCAATATCGAAGCCCAGGCGGCACGCAAGTACTGGCCGGCGCTGTTCGACGATTCATTCCGGCGAAATCCCGACGGCGCGCCGCCCAACGGGCTGCTCAACTACGGGTACATGGCCGTCCGCGCTACCGTCGCACGCGCTATCTGCGGCGCGGGTTTGCACCCTTCACTCGCACTGCACCATCACAATCGCAACAACGCCTTCTGCCTGGCGGACGATCTGATCGAACCGCTCCGGCCTCTGGTGGATCGCGAAGTTCGCCGTCTGTGGCGCGAAGGGCACAAAGAAGTCGATCGGGAAACAAAGACGGCGCTGCTTTCGCAGCTGACCGCAGAGATAGAGGTAGCCGCGGTCCGCGGGCCGCTTATGGTCGCAATAGAGCGCATGACGGCTTCGCTGGTAAGGTGCTACGCGGGCGAGCAGAAAGACCTGGAACTTCCAATCCTATGCAACTGAGCGGGTACAGATACATGTGGCTGGTAGCGATGTTCGACCTGCCGACGGATACGAAACAGGCTGTCAAGGCCTACACGAGATTCCGTAAGTCACTGATAAAAGATGGCTTTACAATGATGCAGTACTCGGTGTATATTCGTCATTGCGCCAGCAGGGAAAACGCCGACGTGCATGAGCAGCGCGTCGTCGGGAACCTTCCGCCGGACGGTGAGGTTCGGCTGTTGAGGATCACGGACAAGCAATATGAGCGGATGCGGGTTTTTTGGGGAAGGATGCGTAAACCTGCGGAGCCGCCGCCGCGTCAGCTCGAATTATTCTAAGCTGATTCGCGGCAACGGCTCCTCTGGCCGGAACTTACGGGCGGAGTAGTGTAACCGACCCTGCTCCGGATGCAATCCACAACAGCTCGCCATTGGGATAGTGCGCCCGGGCCAGTGTAACCGACCCTGCTCCGGATGCAATCCACAACTTTCCGATTGTTTGCTCTCGGTTTTTCCATAGTGTAAC